>NZ_CP040894.1 GCF_006171285.1 Leclercia adecarboxylata
CCTCAGCATAGTACCGGGAAGGAGGGAGTGACCATCTCATTAAATAAAGCACGCTAAGGCATAGCTGACCTTGCCAGGCCTGCTTCGCCCTGTAGTGACGCGATCAACGGGCAGGAAACATTCCCCTTTCGTGCATGGCAGGCGCACACGAGTTCAGACAGCACGGTTTCCATGCGCGCCAAGTCGGCCATCTTCTCGCGCACGTCCTTGAGCTTGTGTTCGGCCAGGCTGCTGGCCTCCTCGCAGTGGGTGCCATCGTCGAGCCGCAACAGCTCGGCAATCTCGTCCAGACTGAACCCCAGCCGCTGTGCCGATTTCACGAATTTCACCCGAACCACGTCCGCCTCCCCATAGCGGCGGATGCTGCCGTAAGGCTTGTCCGGTTCCGGCAACAGGCCCTTGCGCTGATAGAAGCGGATTGTCTCCACGTTGACCCCGGCCGCCTTGGCAAAAACGCCAATGGTCAGGTTTTCCAAATTATTTTCCATATCGCTTGACTCCGTACATGAGTACGGAAGTAAGGTTACGCTATCCAATCCAAATTCAAAAGGGCCAACGTATGTCTGAACCACAAAACGGGCGCGGTGCGCTCTTCGCCGGCGGGCTGGCCGCCATTCTTGCATCGACCTGCTGCCTGGGGCCGCTAGTACTGGTCGCCCTGGGCTTCTCCGGTGCTTGGATCGGCAACCTGACGGTGCTGGAACCCTATCGACCGTTGTTCATCGGCGCGGCGCTAGTGGCGCTGTTCTTCGCCTGGAAGCGGATTTACCGGCCCGTGCAGGCATGCAAGCCAGGTGAGGTCTGCGCGATTCCGCAGGTGCGCGCCACCTACAAGCTGATTTTCTGGATCGTGGCCGTGCTGGTCCTGGTCGCGCTTGGATTTCCCTATGTCGTTCCATTTTTCTATTAACCAGGAGTTCATCATGAAGAAACTGTTTGCCTCCCTTGCCCTCGCCGCCGCTGTTGCCCCGGTGTGGGCCGCTACCCAGACCGTCACGCTAGCGGTTCCCGGCATGACTTGCGCCGCCTGCCCGATCACAGTCAAGAAAGCGCTCTCCAAGGTCGAAGGCGTGAGCAAGGTCGATGTGGGCTTCGAGAAGCGCGAGGCCGTCGTCACTTTTGACGACACCAAGGCCAGCGTACAGAAGCTGACCAAGGCCACCGCAGACGCCGGCTATCCGTCCAGCGTCAAGCAGTGAGCCAGCAAGCCAACGACAACAGCGAGAGCCGCTTCATGGGACTGATGACACGCATTGCCGATAAAACCGGCGCGCTCGGCAGCGTCGTTTCCGCGATGGGCTGCGCCGCCTGCTTTCCAGCCCTCGCCAGCTTCGGCGCGGCCATCGGGCTGGGCTTCTTGAGCCAGTACGAGGGACTGTTCATCAGCCGCCTGCTGCCGCTGTTTGCCGCGCTGGCCTTCCTGGCGAACGCGCTGGGTTGGTTCAGTCATCGGCAATGGCTGCGCAGTCTGCTCGGCATGATCGGCCCGGCCATCGTGTTTGCGGCCACGGTCTGGCTGCTCGGCAACTGGTGGACGGCGAACCTGATGTACGTCGGCCTGGCCTTGATGATTGGGGTGTCGATCTGGGACTTCGTGTCGCCGGCGCATCGCCGTTGCGGACCGGACGGCTGCGAACTCCCCGCCAAGCGCTTGTGAAAGACGGCTGACCGTGCGACACGGCGGCCCACACGAATAAGGAACGATGGTATGAGCACTCTCAAAATCACCGGCATGACTTGCGACTCGTGCGCAGTGCATGTCAAGGACGCCCTGGAGAAAGTGCCCGGCGTGCAATCAGCGGATGTCTCCTACGCCAAGGGCAGCGCCAAGCTCGCCATTGAGGTCGGCACGTCACCCGACGCGCTGACGGCCGCTGTAGCTGGACTCGGTTATCGGGCCACGCTGGCCGATGCCCCCTCAGTTTCGACGCCGGGCGGATTGCTCGACAAGATGCGCGATCTGCTGGGCAGAAACGACAAGACGGGTAGCAGCGGCGCATTGCATATCGCCGTCATCGGCAGCGGCGGGGCCGCGATGGCAGCGGCGCTGAAGGCCGTCGAGCAAGGCGCACGTGTCACGCTGATCGAGCGCGGCACCATCGGCGGCACCTGCGTCAATGTCGGTTGTGTGCCGTCCAAGATCATGATCCGCGCCGCCCATATCGCCCATCTGCGCCGGGAAAGCCCGTTCGATGGCGGCATCGCCGCTACCACGCCGACCATCCAGCGCACGGCGCTGCTGGCCCAGCAGCAGGCCCGCGTCGATGAACTGCGCCACGCCAAGTACGAAGGCATCTTGGAGGGCAATCCGGCGATCACTGTGCTGCACGGCTCCGCCCGCTTTAAGGACAATCGCAACCTGATCGTGCAACTCAACGACGGCGGCGAGCGCGTGGTGGCATTCGACCGCTGCCTGATCGCCACCGGCGCGAGCCCGGCCGTGCCGCCGATTCCCGGCCTGAAAGACACTCCGTACTGGACTTCCACTGAAGCGCTGGTCAGCGAGACGATTCCTAAGCGCCTGGCCGTGATTGGCTCATCAGTGGTGGCGCTGGAGCTGGCGCAGGCGTTCGCCCGACTCGGAGCGAAGGTGACGATCCTGGCTCGCAGCACGCTGTTCTTCCGCGAAGACCCAGCTATAGGCGAAGCCGTCACGGCCGCATTCCGCATGGAGGGCATCGAGGTGAGGGAACACACCCAGGCCAGCCAGGTCGCGTATATCAATGGTGAAGGGGACGGCGAATTCGTGCTCACCACGGCGCACGGCGAACTGCGCGCCGACAAGCTGCTGGTCGCCACCGGCCGCGCGCCCAACACACGCAAGCTGGCACTGGATGCGACGGGCGTCACGCTCACCCCGCAAGGCGCTATCGTCATCGACCCCGGCATGCGTACAAGCGTGGAACACATCTACGCCGCAGGCGACTGCACCGACCAGCCGCAGTTCGTCTATGTGGCGGCAGCGGCCGGCACTCGCGCCGCGATCAACATGACCGGCGGTGACGCGGCCCTGAACCTGACCGCGATGCCGGCCGTGGTGTTCACCGACCCGCAAGTGGCGACCGTAGGCTACAGCGAGGCGGAAGCGCACCATGACGGCATCAAAACTGATAGTCGCACGCTAACGCTGGACAACGTGCCGCGCGCGCTCGCCAACTTCGACACGCGCGGCTTCATCAAACTGGTGGTTGAAGAAGGCAGCGGACGACTGATCGGCGTGCAGGCAGTGGCCCCGGAAGCGGGCGAACTGATCCAGACGGCCGCACTGGCGATTCGCAACCGGATGACGGTGCAGGAACTGGCCGACCAGTTGTTCCCCTACCTGACGATGGTCGAAGGGTTGAAGCTCGCGGCGCAGACCTTCAACAAGGATGTGAAGCAGCTTTCCTGCTGCGCCGGGTGAGGACAAGGAGGTGTGCGATGAGCGCCTACACGGTATCGCAACTGGCCCATAACGCTGGGGTGAGCGTACATATCGTGCGCGACTACCTGGTGCGCGGCTTGTTACGGCCGGTGGCCTGCACCACGGGCGGCTACGGCGTGTTCGACGATGCGGCCTTGCAACGGCTGTGCTTCGTGCGCGCGGCCTTCGAGGCGGGTATCGGCCTGGATGCCCTGGCGCGGCTGTGCCGTGCGCTCGACGCAGCGGACGGCGCACAAGCCGCAGCGCAGCTTGCCGTGCTGCGCCAGTTGGTCGAGCGGCGGCGAGCGGCGTTGGCCCATCTGGACGCGCAACTGGCCTCCATGCCAGCCGAGCGGGCGCACGAGGAGGCATTGCCGTGAACGCCCCTGACAAACTGCCGCCCGAGACGCGCCAACCCGTTTCCGGCTACCTGTGGGGTGCGCTGGCCGTGTTGACCTGCCCCTGCCATCTGCCGATTCTCGCCGCCGTGCTGGCCGGGACGACCGCCGGTGCCTTCCTTGGCGAGCATTGGGGTGTTGCCGCGCTCGCGCTGACCGGCTTGTTCGTTCTGGCCGTAACGCGGCTGCTGCGCGCCTTCCGGGGCGGATCATGACGAGTTCGCAGCCCGCCGGATGGACGGCGGCCGAGTTGGCGCAGGCGGCGGCGCGCGGACAGCTTGACCTGCATTACCAGCCGCTGGTCGATCTGCGCGATCACCGGATCGCTGGCGCGGAAGCGTTGATGCGCTGGCGGCATCCGAGGCTTGGCCTGTTGCCGCCCGGCCAGTTCCTGCCGCTGGCCGAGTCGTTCGGCCTGATGCCGGAAATAGGCGCGTGGGTGCTGGGCGAGGCCTGTCGCCAGATGCACAAGTGGCAAGGACCGGCATGGCAACCGTTCCGTCTTGCCGTCAATGTGTCCGCCAGCCAGGTTGGGCCAACGTTCGACGACGAGGTAAAGCGGGTGCTGGCCGATATGGCCCTGCCCGCCGAGCTTCTGGAGATCGAACTGACCGAATCGGTCGCATTCGGCAATCCAGCCCTGTTCGCCAGTTTCGACGCCTTGCGCGCCATCGGCGTGCGCTTCGCCGCCGACGACTTCGGCACCGGCTATTCCTGCCTGCAACATCTGAAATGCTGCCCCATCACCACATTGAAAATCGACCAATCCTTTGTCGCCAGGCTCCCGGATGATGCCCGTGACCAAACTATCGTGCGGGCGGTGATCCAGCTCGCGCACGGGCTGGGCATGGAGGTGGTAGCCGAGGGTGTGGAAACACCCGACTGCCTTGCGTGGTTGCGGCAGGCGGGTTGCGACACGGTGCAGGGTTTCCTGTTCGCCAGGCCGATGCCGGCGGCGGCCTTCGTCGGCTTCGTCAACCAATGGAGGAACACCACCATGAACGCCAATGAACCGAGCACCAGTTGCTGCGTGTGCTGCAAGGAAATCCCGCTCGATGCCGCCTTCACGCCGGAAGGGGCCGAGTACGTGGAGCATTTCTGCGGGCTGGAGTGCTATCAGCGCTTCCAGGCGCGGGCCAGCACTGCGACCGAAACCAGCGTCAAACCGGACGCTTGTGATTCGCCGCCGTCAGGTTGAGGCATACCCTAACCTGATGTCAGATGCCATGTGTAAATTGCGTCAGGATAGGATTGAATTTTGAATTTATTGACATATCTCGTTGAAGGTCATAGAGTCTTCCCTGACATTTTGCAGGGAATTCCATGACTGGACAGCGCATTGGGTATATCAGGGTCAGCACCTTCGACCAGAACCCGGAACGGCAACTGGAAGGCGTCAAGGTTGATCGCGCTTTTAGCGACAAGGCATCCGGCAAGGATGTCAAGCGTCCGCAACTGGAAGCGCTGATAAGCTTCGCCCGCACCGGCGACACCGTGGTGGTGCATAGCATGGATCGCCTGGCGCGCAATCTCGATGATTTGCGCCGGATCGTGCAAACGCTGACACAACGCGGCGTGCATATCGAATTCGTCAAGGAACACCTCAGTTTTACTGGCGAAGACTCTCCGATGGCGAACCTGATGCTCTCGGTGATGGGCGCGTTCGCCGAGTTCGAGCGCGCCCTGATCCGCGAGCGTCAGCGCGAGGGTATTGCGCTCGCCAAGCAACGCGGGGCTTACCGTGGCAGGAAGAAATCCCTGTCGTCTGAGCGTATTGCCGAACTGCGCCAACGTGTCGAGGCTGGCGAGCAAAAGACCAAGCTTGCTCGTGAATTCGGAATCAGTCGCGAAACCCTGTATCAATACTTGAGAACGGATCAGTAAATATGCCACGTCGTTCCATCCTGTCCGCCGCCGAGCGGGAAAGCCTGCTGGAGTTGCCGGACTCCAAGGACGACCTGATCCGACATTACACATTCAACGATACCGACCTCTCGATCATCCGACAGCGGCGCGGGCCAGCCAATCGGCTGGGCTTCGCGGTGCAGCTCTGTTACCTGCGCTTTCCCGGCGTCATCCTGGGCGTCGATGAACTACCGTTCCCGCCCTTGTTGAAGCTGGTCGCCGACCAGCTCAAGGTCGGCGTCGAAAGCTGGAACGAGTACGGCCAGCGGGAGCAGACCCGGCGCGAGCACCTGAGCGAGCTGCAAACCGTGTTCGGTTTCCGGCCCTTCACCATGAGCCATTACCGGCAGGCCGTCCAGATGCTGACCGAGCTGGCGATGCAAACCGACAAAGGCATCGTGCTGGCCAGCGCCTTGATCGGGCACCTGCGGCGGCAGTCGGTCATTCTGCCCGCCCTCAACGCCGTCGAGCGGGCGAGTGCCGAGGCGATCACCCGTGCTAACCGGCGCATCTACGACGCCTTGGCCGAACCACTGGCGGACGCGCATCGCCGCCGCCTCGACGATCTGCTCAAGCGCCGGGACAACGGCAAGACGACCTGGTTGGCTTGGTTGCGCCAGTCTCCGGCCAAGCCAAATTCGCGGCATATGCTGGAACACATCGAACGCCTCAAGGCATGGCAGGCACTCGATCTGCCTACCGGCATCGAGCGGCTGGTTCACCAGAACCGCCTGCTCAAGATTGCCCGCGAGGGCGGCCAGATGACACCCGCCGACCTGGCCAAATTCGAGCCGCAACGGCGCTACGCCACTCTCGTGGCGCTGGCCACCGAGGGCATGGCCACCGTCACCGACGAAATCATCGACCTGCACGACCGCATCCTGGGTAAGCTGTTTAACGCTGCCAAGAATAAGCATCAGCAGCAGTTCCAGGCGTCAGGCAAGGCCATCAACGCCAAGGTACGTCTGTACGGGCGCATCGGTCAGGCGCTGATCGACGCCAAGCAATCAGGCCGCGATGCGTTTGCCCCATCGAGGCCGTCATGTCCTGGGATTCCTTTGCCGAGAGCGTCACCGAGGCGCAGAAGCTCGCGCAACCCGATGACTTCGATTTCCTGCATCGCATCGGCGAGAGCTACGCCACCCTGCGCCGCTATGCACCGGAATTCCTTGCCGTGCTCAAGCTGCGGGCCGCGCCCGCCGCCAAAAACGTGCTTGATGCCATTGAGGTGCTGCGCGGCATGAACACCGACAACGCCCGCAAGCTGCCAGCCGATGCACCGACCGGCTTCATCAAGCCGCGCTGGCAGAAACTGGTGATGACCGACGCCGGCATCGACCGGCGCTACTACGAACTGTGCGCGCTGTCCGAGTTGAAGAACTCCCTGCGCTCGGGCGACATCTGGGTGCAGGGTTCACGCCAGTTCAAGGACTTCGAGGACTACCTGGTACCGCCCGAGAAGTTCACCAGCCTCAAGCAGTCCAGCGAATTGCCGCTGGCCGTGGCCACCGACTGCGAACAATATCTGCATGAGCGGCTGACGCTGCTGGAAGCACAACTTGCCACCGTCAACCGCATGGCGGCAGCCAACGACCTGCCGGATGCCATCATCACCGAGTCGGGCTTGAAGATCACGCCGCTGGATGCGGCGGTGCCCGACACCGCGCAGGCGCTGATAGACCAGACAGCCATGGTCCTGCCGCACGTCAAGATCACCGAACTGCTGCTCGAAGTCGATGAGTGGACGGGCTTCACCCGGCACTTCACGCACTTGAAATCGGGCGATCTGGCCAAGGACAAGAACCTGTTGTTGACCACGATCCTGGCCGACGCGATCAACCTGGGCCTGACCAAGATGGCCGAGTCCTGCCCCGGCACGACCTACGCGAAGCTCGCTTGGCTGCAAGCCTGGCATACCCGCGACGAAACGTACTCGACAGCGTTGGCTGAACTGGTCAACGCTCAGTTTCGGCATCCCTTTGCCGGGCACTGGGGCGATGGCACCACATCATCATCGGACGGACAGAATTTCCGAACCGCTAGCAAGGCAAAGAGCACGGGGCACATCAACCCAAAATATGGCAGCAGCCCAGGACGGACTTTCTACACCCACATCTCCGACCAATACGCGCCATTCCACACCAAGGTGGTCAATGTCGGCCTGCGCGACTCAACCTACGTGCTCGACGGCCTGCTGTACCACGAATCCGACCTGCGGATCGAGGAGCACTACACCGACACGGCGGGCTTCACCGATCACGTCTTCGCCCTGATGCACCTCTTGGGCTTCCGCTTCGCGCCGCGCATCCGCGACCTGGGCGACACCAAGCTCTACATCCCGAAGGGCGATGCCGCCTATGACGCGCTCAAGCCGATGATCGGCGGCACGCTCAACATCAAGCACGTCCGCGCCCATTGGGACGAAATCCTGCGGCTGGCCACCTCGATCAAGCAGGGCACGGTGACGGCCTCGCTGATGCTCAGGAAACTCGGCAGCTACCCGCGCCAGAACGGCTTGGCCGTCGCGCTGCGCGAGTTGGGCCGCATCGAGCGCACGCTGTTCATCCTCGACTGGCTGCAAAGCGTCGAGCTACGCCGCCGCGTGCATGCCGGGCTGAACAAGGGCGAGGCGCGCAATGCGCTGGCCCGTGCCGTGTTCTTCAACCGCCTTGGTGAAATCCGTGACCGCAGTTTCGAGCAGCAGCGCTACCGGGCCAGCGGCCTCAACCTGGTGACGGCGGCCATCGTGCTGTGGAACACGGTCTACCTGGAGCGTGCGGCGCATGCGTTGCGCGGCAATGGTCATGCCGTCGATGACTCGCTATTGCAGTACCTGTCGCCACTCGGCTGGGAGCACATCAACCTGACCGGTGATTACCTATGGCGCAGCAGCGCCAAGATCGGCGCGGGGAAGTTCAGGCCGCTACGGCCTCTGCAACCGGCTTAGCGTGCTTTATTTAATGAGATGGTCACTCCCTCCTTCCCGGTACTATGCTGAGGACAGGCTTTCATTCGGAGAACTATCATGGAAAACATTGCGCTCATTGGTATCGATCTGGGTAAAAACTCTTTCCATATTCATTGCCAGGATCGTCGCGGGAAGGCTGTTTACCGTAAAAAATTTACCCGGCCAAAGTTGATCGAATTTTTGGCGACATGCCCCGCTACAACCATCGCAATGGAAGCCTGTGGCGGTTCTCACTTTATGGCACGCAAGTTGGAAGAGTTGGGGCATTCCCCAAAGCTGATATCACCACAATTTGTCCGCCCGTTCGTTAAAAGCAATAAAAACGACTTTGTCGACGCCGAAGCTATTTGTGAAGCTGCATCGCGTCCGTCTATGCGTTTTGTGCAGCCCAGAACGGAATCTCAGCAGGCAATGCGGGCTCTGCATCGTGTCCGTGAATCCCTGGTTCAGGATAAGGTAAAAACAACCAATCAAATGCATGCTTTTCTGCTGGAATTTGGCATTAGCGTTCCCCGAGGAGCTGCCGTTATTAGCCGACTGAGTACCATTCTTGAGGATAATAGTTTGCCTCTTTACCTCAGCCAGTTATTGCTGAAATTACAACAGCATTATCACTATCTTGTTGAGCAGATTAAAGATTTGGAATCCCAGTTGAAACGAAAGTTGGACGAAGATGAGGTTGGACAGCGCTTGCTGAGCATTCCCTGCGTCGGAACACTGACAGCGAGTACTATTTCAACTGAGATTGGCGACGGGAAGCAGTACGCCAGCAGCCGTGACTTTGCGGCGGCAACAGGGCTTGTACCTCGGCAGTACAGCACGGGAGGTAGGACGACATTGCTGGGAATTAGTAAGCGAGGTAATAAAAAGATCCGAACTTTGTTGGTTCAATGTGCCAGGGTATTCATACAAAAACTGGAACACCAGTCTGGCAAATTGGCCGATTGGGTCAGGGATTTACTGTGCCGGAAAAGCAACTTTGTCGTCACTTGTGCTCTGGCAAATAAGCTGGCCAGAATAGCCTGGGCCCTAACGGCACGACAGCAAACTTATGTAGCATAACGGCAGAAATACACCGGTTTAAAGAATTACTGATCTGGTTTTGCGAATACTGATATTGATGATACTAACGGCCCACCGGCCTGTTGAGGAACCTGTAAAACGGAAAGGCTCATTGAAGCCGTATATTTTCTGGAGGTTCATCAGGCGCGGAACTCATCAAGGCGCGGGAATAAAATCCCATTCAGACGCCGGATAGATTCAAGCAAGCCAACTTGTCGTCAAAATCGGTGTTGCAAAAACGGGAGTGACCATAGATTCCGTTTTCTGAGGTGCCCCCTTAATGACCACCTTATCCAGGGCGCTGACGGACGTGATGTCCCAGAAATGGGCATGTGAAACGTCTATCACCACATTCTCAATCGCTTCACGGAAATCAAAGTGGCTCGTAAAGCGGTCTGCTGAAGCAAAGAATACCTGGCCGGTGACGGTATACGTCCGGCTCGTCCCCTCCAGAACTGAGGTTACACGCATGAACCGGGATACTTTAGTGGCAAAGTTGAGCGAAGCAATCAGTACACCGGTCAGCACACCGAAGGCCAGATTATGTGTTGCCACCACAACCGCGACGGTGGCAAGCATGACCACGCTGGTTGAAAGGGGGTGTGTCCGCAGGTTGGCAATGGAGCGCCAGGAGAATGTCCCGATGGAAACCATAATCATCACCGCGACCAGCGCTGCCATCGGGATTTGGGAGACCCAGTCGCGCAGGAACACAATCAGGCAAAGCAGCACCACGCCCGCCGTGAGGGTTGAAAGTCGTCCGCGTCCACCGGATTTTACGTTGATAACAGATTGCCCAATCATCGCGCAGCCTGCCATTCCTCCGATAAAGGATGTGCAGATGTTCGCGATGCCCTGAGCTTTGCACTCCCTGTTTTTGTCGCTTGGCGTGTCGGTCATGTCATCCACGATAGTGGCGGTCATCATCGACTCAAGCAGGCCAACCACCGCAATGCCCTTGCGCGAGCAGTCTTTATGCACCGGCTGGGGGAAATCAGAGATCGGGGACTGGAAAAACAGAGTTACCGGGCAAGTGGGTTGACATTGCTGACTGCGGCGATCTCGCTGTGGAATACGGTCTATATAGAAAGAGCGGTAGATTCATTGAGACGGAAAGGGATCGCGATTAATGAGCAACTGATTACCCATCTGTCACCGCTGGGATGGGAACATATCAACCTGAGCGGGGATTACGTCTGGAGAACAAACCTCAAACTGGGACAGGGTAAATACCGCGCATTACGCTCAGTGGGGCCCGTTTGGGAAACGGGAAATATTGTACGTTAAGGCGAACATTTGTACTGCCGAAGGGCAGGCAGGAACCAAAGTGGTATAGACGGGATAGCTGTAACTATTGAAATAGTGGGTGCGAGATTGTCTGACTGGTTTTACATCTGCTTCGGAGAACTTAGTGCAACGCCCCGGCGACTGCCGGGACGAATACGCAAGGGTTATTGCATAATCCCTGACCAGCCGTGATAGCCCATATAAATTCCCACCAGGGCAATCAGCACGCTGGAGAAATAGGGAGCCCGACGCGCCAGGGTATCAAATCCACGCCAGCGCTTTGTGGCCTGTCGCACACTGTAGGCCGCTGCGGCACCCACCGTGACCAGCGTGATTGCCAGGCCAATACTGAAGCATAAAACCAGCGCGGCCCCGAGTGAAAACTCTTTCACCTGAATACAAAGCAGAAGGACCGTAATGGCAGCCGGACACGGGATCAGCCCGCCTGTCAGCCCAAACAGGATTATCTGACCGGTGGTCACATTCCGGTTGGCGAAGCGTTTTTTAATATCGTTAGCATGGGCTTTTTCATGCGCATCCTGGAATTCCTTTGAGGAGGCATCCAGTCCTTTGAGCGCTGAATGTTCGTGTTCGTGTTCATGAAATGTCACGTCGTAGTCATGAACATGACCGCGATGACCTAACGTCAGACGAACCTCAAAGCTGTGCGGCTCCGGGATAGCCTGTGTGGACTCCATGAAGCCGTCTTTCTCGACAAAATCGAAGACCTGCGAAAAGGTGCCTTTACCCCGGTTTGTCACCAGTGAGACATCCCGGGTTTGCCAGTTCTGACCGCTCAGGGTACGAAAACGCCAGTGCGGCAGCTGGCCTTCTTCAAAAATAGAGAGTTCGACTTTACCGTGGCCGGTATCAATAATCCGCGTTTCGTCATGCTCATGATGCCCGTGCGCATGTTCTTCTTCCTGCTCCAGTTTCCACAGACGTTCACCGCTCCATGTCCGCCAGAACATCCATGCCGCAGTGCCGAGAATAATGACGGCGGAAATCAGCTGAAACCAGGGTTCGGCTGATTCAGCGGTGAATTTCCGGCTGATATACATCCCGCCCAGCGCAATCATCCAGACGATGGCCGTATGGGAAAGCGTGGCAGCCAGGCCCAGCATGACAGCCTGTCTGACGGTTCCCCGGATAGCGACAATAAAAGCGGCCATCATGGTTTTGGAATGTCCCGGCTCAAGACCGTGAAGCGCACCGAGCAAAATGGCGCTGGGAACAAACAGCCATGCGTTGGCCACGCCCTGCTGTAACAACGCAGAAAAATCGGTCATTTTCTCTTACCTCAAAGGTACCTGGTTATCTCTTTAAATTCGCTGAGCGACGTGTCAGATGCATGCTGGCTGTCTTCCAGGGCATGTTCCAGACAATGGTCCAGGTGATCATGAATAAGCGTTCGCTTGGCATTCGTTATCGCCTTTTCCACAGCGGACAACTGCTGGGCGATATCCAGGCACGGTTTTTCGTCTTCGAGCATCTGGATAGTGCTCTTCAGATGCCCTGCGGCACGTTTCAGCCTTTTAATGATGTCGGGGTGTGAAGTGTGAACTGACATGATTTCCTCCTCTTCTCCGGGCGATGGGAATATTCGCCTCGCCACATCCCCCCCAGGGGGATAAGGAATGTTAAAGAAGCGGATGAGCAAAGGCAAGCATTCTTCCGGGCAGGAGCAGAAATAAAAGGGGCTGAACGGAGGCGAAAAACCCGGGCAAGCCCGGGTTGGCAGATTAAATAACGCGTTTAATCGTCATGTACTGGCCGTTGGTATCCAGACGGATCGTGACGCTCTTCGTGCCACGGTTGCGCCAGAACCAGCCATGCTTTCCGTCGAAAGCCGCCTGGATAATCCCCTCTTTGGCGGTGATCTGGCGATCTTTCCCGTAACCGTGATAGAACCCCTTCGGCGCATTGGTCGGATCACCATGGGCATCAACGTTAACCGGTCCGGAGCTTGTCCACTGATAACTCACCTGCGCATCCTTACGCATGTCGAGTTTAATCTCTGCGGCTTCGTTTGGCTTAAGCGTAATCACCATCTGGTTGCGTTGAACACCCGCCGCCTTCGTTTCCTGTGACGGTATGACGGACGGGGTATCCCGCTCCGGAGCACTGTTTTGCGCTATCACCGGGGGATTATCAGGAACCGTGCTTACCGTCGCTGGGCGGGCAACCGGGGCCTGAATATTGACGACGGCCTGTTGGTCCGACTCCGCTTCTTCAGCCAGCTGCGTTTTGATCTCTCCCATTTGTTTTAACCCGAGAACCCGGCCTATGCCGGTTGGGTCTATAGCATATTCAGACGGCATCACCACGGTAATGAGTAATGTCAGGGCAACGATGGCGGCCATCAGGGTGGACTGCATCAGCTTCAGTGAAGAAGGAAGCTCAGCGCGGGTAGGTAAATCAGTGTTGTACATAATTCATTCTCTCTCAGGCAAGGATATAGCCACAAAGCTGGTAGCTCATCAGCAGGAAACCGGCGCTCATCATCACAACGTTAGCGGTGTAGGCATGACGGAAAAAGCTCGCGGTCTGACGCCAGTAACTCATCACGATCAGAATAGCGCTGAGAGCCAGTAACTGGCCTATCTCCACCCCCACATTGAACGCGATCAGATTAACGAACAGGCCATCAGGGGAGATCTCGAATTCCTTTATTTTCGTCGCCAGACCAAAGCCGTGGAAGAAACCAAAGATGAGCGTTGCCAGTCTGATATCCGGCTGGAAACCAAACCAGCGCTGGAACGCCCCAAGATTATCGAGCGCCTTATAGACCACCGACAGACCGATGATGGCATCAATGAGATACGCGCTGACGCTGATATCAAAGAAAACGCCAATCAGCAGCGTGCTGGAGTGACCAATGGCAAACAGGCTGACGTACAAACCGATGTCGCGCATTTTGTAGAGAAAGAAAATCACCCCGAACAGAAACAGCAGGTGATCGTAACCGGTCACCATGTGCTTTGCACCAAGGTAGATAAACGGGAGGATGTTTATCCCGGTAATTTCCTGAATGTACCCTTTGTCGCCTTCGGCTACGCCGTGTGCAGATGCACCCTGGCTATAGAAAAGCAATAAAAGTACAAAAAACAGACAGGCAGAGCGCATTCTGGCGGAAAAAAGGCCGTCATACACCCCGCCACGTAATGCAAGGTTCGTGAACATAAAAAATCCTTAAGCTATGAATAATAACGCTTTAACAGCAGGAATCAGACAAGCCCGGACCTTGGGGGACGCTCAGGAGTAGACAGGGAAACGAAATAATGACGGGGACTTCCATGACCATACACAGCTCTGTTTTTTCCCTGCCAGACATAGAATTCCGTCAGTGCAAAAAGCTTATTGATGTCATGAGAATGATCGGCATTCAGGTGATGCACATTGCCGTGGGAATGAAATAAGAGCGTGTTGTGCTCATCAGGGGAAGCATCATTATCGTGCTGATGTGCTTCGGTGGTCTGCATCGATGACATCTGAGAGGACTGCGGTTTTGCCAGCAGCAAAGCGCTCATCATGGCAAAGGCCACAACAAACAGCACAGCTCTGGAGATAAACGCAGATTTCACAAACACCGCTAACGACACCTTTGCCATAAAAGTAACTTTCGGCGCTAATCTAAACTGCCTGCTGGTTGCATAGCAATGGAAATTTTCAGGTCTTCTGGTCGTCCCGGTAAGATGAAAGAAGAATTATTCGCTGTCATTTCATCTCTGGCGCAGAAGACATCTGAGCAGCCAGATTTAATCAGTACCGGATATTTTGTTAAGTGCCTGTATCCGACAAACCTGAGAAGAACTATAGCCGGTAGCTTCTGCGGTCTCCCGTATACTGAGTTTCTTAACCTGTCGGTAGTACAATACCTTTTGATGTCGTTCGTGATCGGCCTGCTTGCCCCGGTATTTACCCAGAGAATGAGCGCGTTTAATTCCCTGTTGCTGTCGCTGGCGGCGACTCAACCAGTCCTTATGTGACATTGCGGCCATCAGGTCGATCAACATATTGTTGATAGCCGTAATGACAGCGCGGGTTATCGGGTCAGCCTGTGTAGGGTCTTTATCTGACAGAGCCTGCCATGACGTGGGGACATCCAGACTGACAATCCGCAACTCGTGTTGCTCAATTTGCTTTTTCAGCGTCATCCAGTCGCTGTTGCTCAGGCGAGTCAGACGGTCTATCTGCTCGACCAGTAAAATATCATTATGGTGACTGTCCATTAGCAGTCGTCCCAGTTCCGGGCGGTCCAGTTTTGTACCACTGATGTTCTCCCGGTAGTAGCTGGCTATTTTATACCCTCTTTCCTGAACGAACTGCTCCAGCATGTCTTTTGCCCGATCCGCAAACTGATCTTCCGTCGACGCTCTCAAATAAGCTCTGATGAACATTTTTTCACCGCATTATAGCATTTAAGTTATTGCATTTATTCTATCGCATATAGGTTATGTCATTAATGGCGTACCGTCACGTTTTGATTATGGCGTCAGGGTGTACCCTTATGCGATAACCATTTTCGTTAAAAATACCGCATCGAATAATTTATGAGGGAAACTATATGGCAAGGAGGCAGATTCTTTCTCTGTCGGAAAGAGAATCATTACTGGCATTACCGGACGATGAGTTAACGCTGACCCGAATGGCATATTTCAGTGAGCAGGATCTGGCATTTATTAATGCCCACCGTAAACCTGCAAGCCGATTTGGTTTTGCCGTTCTTCTCTGTTATCTGAAAAATGTCGGCTTTGCCCCGGATAAAAAATCATCCCCACCCGCAGAATTACTCAAAATCATCGGTGCCCGACTTAAACTTTCAGCAGAGCTCTGGCAGGAATATATTTCCGGCCGTGGTACCACCCGGCGCGAGCACCTGGGGGAACTGTATCGGTATCTGGAGCTGAAGGCCTTTAATGGGGCACTTCAGAAAGAATGCATCCAGCATCTACTCCCTCTGTCTACCAGGACCGATCGGGGCATACTTATCGCCGAGGAATTACTGAAGCATCTGCATCAACAGCGAATTATTATTCCTGGTATTGATGTTGTGGAACGTACCTGTGCTGAAGCAATGACACTGGGTGATAAAGCAGTTTACACCACATTGAATGCGCATCTTGGCATCACGCATAAATCAGTGCTTGATGCGCTACTGGTGACAACTGACAAACAAATCTCCCGTTTGACGTGGTTGCTTCAGCCTCCGGGAAAGATCAATGGAAAGAATGTGCTGCAACATATAGATCGCCTTAACGCCATTGAAGCTCTGGCGCTACCGGAAGGCGTGGAGAGAACTGTTCACCAGAATCGGTTGCTGAAACTCGCGCGTGAAGGCCGCAAAATGAGCAGCCGTGATCTGGCTGATTTTGCCCCTGCACGTCGGTATGCAACGATGGTCTGTGTACTGACTGAGGCAAGAGCCACAATCATTGATGAAATTATAGAACTGCATGAACGTATACTGGGCAGTATGTTCAGTCGGGCAAAACGTCAGCAGGCCGAACGCCTTCAGAAAACAGGCAAGCTGATACAGCAGAAATTACGTCAGTATGTTTCCGTTGGACAGGCTATTCTGGATGCACGCAACGCAGGCGAAGATCCTCTGTCTGCTGTTGAACGGATATTACCGTGGGAAGATTTTGCCTCCAGCCTGGAGGAAACCCGACTTCTTGCTCGCAAAGATAATTTCGAACCGCTTCATCTTGTTACCGAAAAATTCAGCACGCTGCGCAAATATTCTTCCCGGTTGTTATCGGCCCTGCAACTGAGGGCCACTCCGGCCGCCTTACCGCTTAATGATGCCCTTGATACTATCCGTGAGATGTACCGTAAACAGCTACGAAAGGTTCCTTCATCGGCTCCGCTGGATTTCATCCCTGAGAGCTGGAAAAAGATGGTGATCACCCCCGCAGGCATTGACCGGCAATACTATGAAATTTGCGCCATGAATGAGCTGAAGGGAGCTCTGCGGGCCGGTGATATCTGGGTTCAGGGCTCCCGACGCTACAAGAATTTTGATGACTATCTTATGCCACGCAGCGATTTCGAAAAACTATTAAATAATAATAAGTTAAATGTACCTGTCGAAACTGAATGCAGAGCTTACCTTAAGGCCAGGCTAACGCTGCTGGCTTCCCGGCTGGAGGAAGTTAACGCAATGGCGGTCACCGGAGAACTTCCTGATGTGGACATTACAGATAAAGGTGTAAAGATCACGCCACTGGATAACAGCGTTCCTTCCACAATCTCACCCCTGGCTGACCTGATTTACAACATGTTGCCGCACCCAAAAATTACAGAAATACTGGATGAAGTTGAACGATGGACTGTCTTCACGCGACATTTTACCCATCTGAAGAATCCACTCACCCGACCACAGGATAACCGTTTGCTGCTCACCACCATCCTGGCGGACGGCATTAATTTGGGGCTGACCAAAATGGCTGAGTCTTGTCCGGGAACCACTCGAGCTTCGCTGGAAAACATGCAGGCATGGTATATCCGCGATGAAACCTACGCTGCCGCCCTGTCTGAGCTGGTTAATGCCCAGAAATCGCGTCCGCTGGCTGCATTATGGGGAGACGGTTCAACCTCATCTTCTGACGGCCAGAATTTTCGGGTTAGCAGCCATGGCCGCTATGCGGGTCAGGTCAACCTGAAGTACGGTCAGGAACCGGGAGTTCAGTTTTATACGCACATTTCTGATCAGTACAGCCCGTTTTATACCAAAGTGATCAGCCGTGTTCGTGACTCCACCCACGTACTTGATGGCCTTCTTTATCACGAAAGTGATCTTGAAATAACGGAGCATTACACCGATACGGCAGGTTTCACGGAGCATGTTTTTGCGCTGATGCATTTGTTGGAATTCGCTTTTGCACCAAGGATCCGGGATCTTCACGATAAGCGGTTGTTTATACGGGGGAAAGCTAATGAATACCCCGCACTACAATCAATTATTTCCACAACACCACTGAATATCAAAGAGATAGAAACACACTGGAATGAAATTCTGAGGCTGGCGACCTCAATAAAGCAGGGAACAGTGACAGCC
This sequence comes from Leclercia adecarboxylata, assembly GCF_006171285.1. Lineage (NCBI taxonomy): Bacteria > Pseudomonadati > Pseudomonadota > Gammaproteobacteria > Enterobacterales > Enterobacteriaceae > Leclercia > Leclercia adecarboxylata. The sequence continues at coordinate 18,084 of NZ_CP040894.1, forward strand.
TCTCTGATGCTGAAAAAACTGGCCAGTTATCCGAAACAGAATGGGCTTGCTAAGGCGCTGAGGGAAATAGGTCGCATTGAGCGAACACTGTTTATGCTGGACTGGTTTCGCGATCCTGCACTGCGTCGCAGAGTTCAGGCAGGTCTGAACAAAGGAGAAGCCCGGAATGCGCTTGCCAGAGCCGTTTTCATGCATCGTCTGGGGGAAATAAGGGATCGTGGTCTGGAAAACCAGAGTTACCGCGCCAGTGGGCTTACGCTGATCACCGCAGCGATCACATTGTGGAATACCGTATATATAGAAAACGCCATTAATCTGCTGAAAAAGAAAGGGATACATATCAATGATCAGTTGCTGTCACACTTGTCTCCGCTGGGCTGGGAGCACATTAATCTGACGGGAGACTATATCTGGCGAAACAATAAAAAACTGACTGAAGGGAAGTATCGTCCTTTGCGGCCAGTTGATGTCAGTCAGTACAAAAAATCATCTTAACGTACAATATTTAATGAGATGGTCACTCCCTCCTTCCCGGTACTATGCTGAGGACAGGCTTTCATTCGGAGAACTATCATGGAAAACATTGCGCTCATTGGTATCGATCTGGGTAAAAACTCTTTCCATATTCATTGCCAGGATCGTCGCGGGAAGGCTGTTTACCGTAAAAAATTTACCCGGCCAAAGTTGATCGAATTTTTGGCGACATGCCCCGCTACAACCATCGCAATGGAAGCCTGTGGCGGTTCTCACTTTATGGCACGCAAGTTGGAAGAGTTGGGGCATTCCCCAAAGCTGATATCACCACAATTTGTCCGCCCGTTCGTTAAAAGCAATAAAAACGACTTTGTCGACGCCGAAGCTATTTGTGAAGCTGCATCGCGTCCGTCTATGCGTTTTGTGCAGCCCAGAACGGAATCTCAGCAGGCAATGCGGGCTCTGCATCGTGTCCGTGAATCCCTGGTTCAGGATAAGGTAAAAACAACCAATCAAATGCATGCTTTTCTGCTGGAATTTGGCATTAGCGTTCCCCGAGGAGCTGCCGTTATTAGCCGACTGAGTACCATTCTTGAGGATAATAGTTTGCCTCTTTACCTCAGCCAGTTATTGCTGAAATTACAACAGCATTATCACTATCTTGTTGAGCAGATTAAAGATTTGGAATCCCAGTTGAAACGAAAGTTGGACGAAGATGAGGTTGGACAGCGCTTGCTGAGCATTCCCTGCGTCGGAACACTGACAGCGAGTACTATTTCAACTGAGATTGGCGACGGGAAGCAGTACGCCAGCAGCCGTGACTTTGCGGCGGCAACAGGGCTTGTACCTCGGCAGTACAGCACGGGAGGTAGGACGACATTGCTGGGAATTAGTAAGCGAGGTAATAAAAAGATCCGAACTTTGTTGGTTCAATGTGCCAGGGTATTCATACAAAAACTGGAACACCAGTCTGGCAAATTGGCCGATTGGGTCAGGGATTTACTGTGCCGGAAAAGCAACTTTGTCGTCACTTGTGCTCTGGCAAATAAGCTGGCCAGAATAGCCTGGGCCCTAACGGCACGACAGCAAACTTATGTAGCATAACGGCAGAAATACACCGGTTTAAAGAATTACTGATCTGGTTTTGCGAATACTGATATTGATGATACTAACGGCCCACCGGCCTGTTGAGGAACCTGTAAAACGGAAAGGCTCATTGAAGCCGTATATTTTCTGGAGGTTCATCAGGCGCGGAACTCATCAAGGCGCGGGAATAAAATCCCATTCAGACGCCGGATAGATTCAAGCAAGCCAACTTGTCGTCAAAATCGGTGTTGCAAAAACGGGAGTGACCATAGATTCGTTTTCCAAGCGGACCCCGTCTACAGCGACTCAGGTGCTTCTGTGCGCGGTCGGAGTGGTCCCGACAAGGCAGAGCCGCAGTCGGGGCGTATCTCCGCGTTATGCGGGCCGTCAGGGCCGCTTACGAGCGTGTACTGCGAAACCTGACGCGAGGACACCTGAAGCGGCTCAGATTTCTAGTTACAACATCCATCATTAAAAGCGATGTCTTCCGGCCCTTCGGGCCGGGCGGCGGCGCTTTTCAGTGGTGGGTCGTCGGGTTAAAGCTTCAGATATGCTCCTTCCGGTTCAGATTTCAGAGGATGTTGTAACTATGCGCGCGGCGGGACCAACTTCCTGCGTTTACCGAACCGGCGCGGACATAGTTCGCTGCAAGGACGGGCGCTGACCACCTGAAAAAGCCCTGTTCGCCATCTTCGGCCTTTAGTTCTTCCTCGACGACCGTTCTGCCGCTAAAGCCCTGATGGATGTCCTGAACCGCTCATACCGTCTCAAAAGCCGCAGGGATAAAGGGAAATTCTCGCGTCCGGTTTATCCGCTGTCCCGTCCCGCGTTCAGTCGCGTTATTCGCAATGAAAGTGCCGCAAAGTGGTTGCGTGAACACCCGTATGTCAGTAGCAGCCTTGTCTGGCTGTATGCCCATAATTTACGCCTGTCGCCACCAAACTTTCTGTGGCTCAAGGGGGTCGACCGGAAGCTCTTTTCCCCCCTGCACAGTGCAAACACGACCAAAGGGTTTATTGAAGGGGTTGGGATCGTGGCCGTTGCCCGGACGGAGGCCGAGGTCATTCGCCTAATCCTGCCCCGTCCGGAAAACCATCCCGCCGCAAAAAGAAGTCAAGAGGAGAGCCGTGGAAAGCGATCGCCACCTTCCTGGCGGCTGGCCAACAGCCAGAAAGCGCACAACCTGATGAAAGAATATGACATGGACCGCCGCGGGCGTGAAAAAAGTCTGTGGGAGTAAGCACTGGAAGTTATCAAAACCACAACCATGGCAGAACTTACCTTACGCTATATCACGCTCAACAAACCTGAGACTGATGAAACAGCCGCACCGGAAGCGATGATACCTACAGATGCAATTCTGCGTAATATTAGCCTTCCGTAGATAGCGGCCAGGACATCGCTCAAACAACCATTATTCGAACCCAGCTGGGCTCCGCCTCAGTTAAGTGGCCGAATCTTTCTCGTTGATAAAAAAAGGCCGCTTGCGCGGCCTTTTTTCTTTAATTATCTTATGCCTGCTTCTGCCTTGCCTTCGGTGTTATTCGGTCTGCCTGTTCTGGCGACCCGGGAAGTGTAATGATATCCTGCTCATCTGCGTATAAATGCCGGATTTAACAATAAGAATGGCTAAAGCTCTCAATGGATTACCAACCTTTAAAGATTTGGACCTGAAAGACCTCAGGAACCTTGAAGCTGAAGAACGTCGTGATCAACCAGAAGAGATCGTCGCAGGGAGTACAGCTGAAGAAGCCCTGGCGTTCCTGGAAGCACATATGGGTTTCAGCTCGCCAGAAATGTCTGCAGTTATTAAGGCAACGCATATAGGAAACATGTGTATTGTACGCGATAAGCTTGCCCACATTGTGGAGAAGCGCGTAGACGCACGTGAACGTTACGTAAAGCTGGCACTCGACACACTTGAGCATCCCTACGAGATATGGGAAACAATGTATGACGATGAAATGGTGCGTTATATCTTTATCGGCACATACAAGCAGAGGCAGCAAATGCTGGTAGTTGTTGCACCCTGGGATGGAAAGGTTCTCTGGAACTTTATGCACACAGAAGCAAAGGGGCTGAACAAACACCGCAGAGGGAAGTTGCTGTATTGCAGATAACAAAAAGCCGCAATGATGAACACTGCGGCTAATAATGTTGTCTTTTTATATTAAACACCTTCAGACTAAAGGTGCTGAGGTCTCACCCAGGCACAGAAGTTAGGGCTTCTATGGGGTTCATCCACCAACTATTGCACCCTAATGCAGTTGGCTTCCCGCTCAAAAATAATATTACGCTAATATAAGTTAGTGTCAACCATGATGAATGGCTTGCATAAAGAGGTTTAGTGCTCATGCTAACGCGGAGAAGGTGGCTTCCAGTCGTTACGTGGCTCATGTGAGATGTATGCCGGTGTATTCTGCTCCGCCTCTGCGTTACGGAAAAACGCTTCGCACTGCTCACGCATTCTGTCCACATCCGGTCGGCTGATACGGACCTGGTCCTCTTCTCCCTCACGGTTCACGTTATACCAGCCCACCATTTCGGCAAGCGCCTGGTTAAACTGTATGTCATTCCCTTCGGGAGCAAAGCCCATCTTCGGGTCCCTGGCGAAAAGCACAGGGGATACCCGGTTTAGCTCACGCTGAAGGGACGCAAAATCACTGCCGTTTCTGAACACCACCCGATCGCCGTAATCGGTACAGACGTGCTGCCCGGTATCAGTATCGCTGAACCGGACGCTGCCGTTTTTCTGTAAGGCAGGCTTAAGGCCTGGCATATTGTAGTACAGCGGTGCGCTTCCCGGTTCGCAAAGCACCACGCAACGCTGGTTGGACGTCGACTGCGTATTATCATGACGACGATCCCGGTAATCCCATCCCCTCAGCTGCGATATCGCAGCCCTGTCACCTTTCAGCGCTTCCACTTCAACCCACTGCCGGTAAGACGGCGGATACCATTTCCCCTGCCCGATAAGCTCCAGTCGTTCCGCTTTCACACTCTCTTTCAGCGCAATGAGTGCCTGCATGCGCTGCAGCTCCGCAATGTGATAATGCAGCTTCCGCACGAGAGGATCGCGTTGCTGTGCGCGGATACGTGCCTTACGCATCCTGCACTCGTCATGTATCGCCTGCCAGTGTTCCCGGTTGTGTAAGTCCGGACGCTGCCAGTTCGCGCGCCAGGCTGAATAGCGGGCCTTCAGATCGTCGCGCGCTGCAGCGCGTGCTTCGCGACGCTGACGACGCAGTTCAGGATCACGTTTCATGCCCGGGATATCGCGGTCGCTGACGGCAAGCTCAGGGTTATAACGGCTCACCGGCGCAACGCGTTCAAAAATATCTGACGGCACACGAACAAACGCACCGGCATGCGGCTCTGCACGTACAAGCGTCAGATCCGGATGGACATGGCTTGCTTTAACCGGCGTCTGGTCGTGGTTATATGCGTCCATAACCACCAGGCCCTGCTTCTCACGCATCAACAGTAATCCCTGACGCGCCAGCAGTTCATGACCGCGCTCCCAGGTGAATTTCCCGCTGCTGATAAGCGCCTCTAAATCCTGACGGCAGTGTGATACCGCATAGCTCCACAGGCTTTCTTTGTCGGAGAAAATCTCACGTTTAAGCGCGCCCTGCGGACCCGAACCGGTGCGCAGTTTTGCCCATTCCCGATCGCTGACCGGGCGGGCTTTCAGTCCTCCGCCGGCAAAACGTTCCGCCGGAGGGACCTGGCGGAAAATGTCATGAGGAACAGGCTGCCACCCACCTTCATAGCTGTTCATGACCGCTTTCGTCAGGGCTGGCCAGACACGTTCAGCGCGTACGGGCGTACGCGTCTGATCGTAACCGTCACAGATAACAAGGCAGTCATGCTGCTCTTTCAGGTACAGACCGGAATGTGCCAGAAGCGTATGAACAGCCTGCATGGTGCGTTGCGCCGGGTCCTGATAAAGTGCGATAAGTGGCGCGCGCAGACGGGAGACAGCGTACTCATTCAGCGTCTCCGTTTCGGTCATGCGTCCAGGGCGGGACAGCATGGTAACGGTATCCGGATCGTAACGACCAACATCCGGTACCTGCGTGAAAATGTCCTGCGCGGGGGGCGTGAACTCACCCAGTTTGCAGATAAGTTTGTCCGTGCTCCACGAATAGCCAAACGACGAAAGCGTCACGCCCGGGCGTTTGCGATCCCAGCCGTCTTTCACTTTCAGCTCGCCGTTATCACTGGCGATAAACAGCCCTGCTTTCGCAAAACGCTGATGCAGTGAGGGCCAGTCTGTCACCGGAGCTTCGCGCAGGCCCGCAACAGCGGTATCGGCAATGTACTCTTTCAGACTCGGCTTGCGGTCGTGCAGCCAGGCACTCTGACGGTCACGTTCGACCGACGTGCGGCGCACAATACGGTTATCCGGCGCAAGGACATAGCAGCCATTATCCGGCGAAAAACCGTGTTTCAGCTCCAGCTCGCGGCAGGCTTTGCTCAGTTTTTCCTGGCTGTAGGAGAGCCAGTTAAGATAGCCGGTTTCAGGGTGAACACGGTTTACGGCAACGTGAACGTGCAGGTTATCCGTATCGGTGTGAACGGCAGAAACGAACTGGTGCCCGCTCAGTCCGAGGCGGGAGAGCGAGTGGCGAACAGAGTCATAAATCTGTTCCGGACGCGGGCTTTCATGAGACTGCCAGCTGAGAATAAAGTGGAACACCGGGTCGCTTTTACTGCGGGCAAACTTCGCTTTGCGTGCCGTAAACTCCATCTCTTCAGCCGAACTTTCGATTGAGGAGCAGTTGTGAAAGCAGGTCACGCCATAAAAATTGACCCATTCTCCGCCGTCCGGCATCACATCCACCAGGGAGATAAACGACTCATCGCGCAGCTTTGTGGCGTAGTCAACGAGACGGGAAAAGCGGCTGCTGTGTGGCATGTCCGCTTTCGTACCGGATGCCCTGATGACTTCCATCAGATCATCATCCTGCGGTTCGTCACGTACGGAAACGTACGACACCAGGTCCCCGAAGGAGGACTTACCGTCTTTACGTTTCTTCGGAATGACCGGGATCATGATGCGCTGTTCTCTCCGCGTTAATCGTTATTCATCAGCTGCTTTCTGAGCGTGTTGGCCAGCTCAGTTATTGCCACAAGGACCGTGGAATACTCCTTATCCCCGATCCGTTTCCCTTCAACAAAGTGATGCTTCTGCAGTCGCCCCAGTCTCAGCAGCTCGGTCAGAAAGTTGTTATCAATGACCGGGATAACCTTCCTGTTCATCGCCGAGTTGCGGATAAAAGCCGAAACGTTCTACCCTGCCTGCTCTGCTTCCCGCTCAATCTGTTCTATTTCGTCGCGCGTAAATCTCAGGATTTTGATAACGATTTTCTGCCGTTTTTCACTGCCCCTTCGGGATGCTCTGTCGCTCATGCGTGCTCCTTACTCGGGTGTCGGGGCGGAGCACTGACCAGGTGGTGTTTGTAATATCGTGCGTGCGCGGTATTACAAACACACATCCTGTCCCGTCTTTAAGTCAATAATACCCTCGATCATTGGAATCACCTAGCGGCAATTTGACAGCATAGGCAGTGCGGGGGGCTGCCACTTTTTAGCAGGCAATATCATGATTTAACTCATAATTCAGGCACCGATAAGTAAAAGGAAAAAAACGTTATGGCAGATAAGAAATGGTTCATCAGCGAAGATGTGGAAGTGGCAAAATTTGCGCTGGAAGAGTTTCCGATTTGACTGAAAAACGTCTGACTAAATCCGACGTTCTGGAGAAACTGAAAGACCAGATGATTTTGCTTTCTGGTGAGAAGGGGTATTCAGTCGAAGATATCCGTTCGGCGTTAAAAACGGTGGGGATCCAGACAATTGTGAAAGCAATTCGCGAAATCCTGAACGCGCAAAAAAATTGCAGCAAAGGAACGGCAAGTTCTCGACGCAAAATCACAAAGGATGTTACCCCAGCCACATCTACTGAAGCAAAGTAATCGATCGGGAATCATCTGGTAGTTGCTGCTACCATCATGGCTATTGAGCAGAATGATTTCCGGGACCTCAGCACCTGCAATCTGCCCGGCACGGCGCGGCACAGACGCATCATGTGTTTGGTGTGGCCACGTTTCCCTTCATCATGCGTGCGGGTCTGGCAGGCAAAGAACGGCAGGAAACCTTCTTCACGCAATTTATCCAGAACCGTGATGGTTGGTATGTGGGTGTAACGGTCGCTGCACGAATCATGTTTGTCCTCTGAAAAAATGCCAGGAACAGCGTGCATCAGCTCGTCATTGGTCAGCGGGTGCTCTTTACGGATGACGTTCATGGATGAAAGACGGGATGCTAAACGGTTCATATAAATTTCCTCATCGGTTTTAAAAATCTCTCTCTGCCGTCGCCTTTTTTGATGATGTATCACCATCACGGGAGGCCGTTTCCATGATAGAGCAACCGCCCTGACCGTTCAGGGGGAGATGCAAGGAGGCAATGCGAAGCCGCAGCGCAAGCGACAGAGGGAGTGCGAACGGGTGAGAAGTGCGTCCTTGCATATTCTCCGGGTCAGGACAGAGTCTTTCACAGGAAGAGGCAGCACGCGGTGAACGCTGAAGGCAAAAGGATGATGCGAAGTTGTCCAGACGGGCGTAGCCCGTTTCCTTTCTGGAGCCGCCGGGCGGGTCCAGTCGGGGGCGGTGCTGCCGGAACGGCAGCTGCAAGCTCGGGCGCCGGTATTGCAGAATATCACCCGGACATACACCGGTTTCATTACCAGTCGAACGTCGGTATACCTTCTTGCCGATCACCCCCACTGGGTGACATGGATCATGCTGATGTTCGCCTGCTTAATGGCATACTGGATAAGCCAGCGCGCTTCACGGGATAAACCGTGTTTTTTCAGCATGAGCACCGGGTAACGTACGGCATCCACATCGATGATATAACCGAATTCAGATTCATATATCCACTCACTTTCACATTCAGACTGGCAAAGCATCGCAAGTAAATCGTTATCCTTTTTGGTGATATGTTCCAGGCTGCATTTTAGCATTGGGGTAATAAAACGGCAGGTCATCTTCACGCCCGGCATCCATCCCAGTGACACGGTCACGTCATCCCATGACCAGTCTCCGGTTACCGGTACGCTTGCGCTGAGCTGATAGAATGGCAGGCTGACTACCGTAGCCAGATTTCTTCCGCAGGCAAAAACCGCCGCATCTACGCCGTTTTGCCTTGGTCACAAGAGCTTCGCAGTTCCTTGCCCACTCGCCCTGCTCAACAGCGCCTTTTATGCGATTTTTGTTCATCGGCTCGTGATTTATGCTCCACGCCTCCTCCCCACATTCGGTCACCCTCATGCAGTTGCGCTTCACTTCTTTCGCTGTGACCAGCCTAAGGCGGAGTTTTCCCCGCCTCCGGGTTGCTACTTGTCGGGTAGCAGACCTATATTGCTATAAATCCGCCCCCTAAGAACGGTACGTGCGAGTTTCCCCGCATACCGCTCAAGCCTTTAGTAAGTTCTTTGTTTCAGAACCGGCGACAAAACTGTGAATCTGTCGATGGCAATTCGGATGGAGTAATATCAGGTTCGCCAATTCGTTAGATCCTCCCTTGTGTCTAGGATGGATATGATGCAAATGCCATCCTGTTTCCTGCGTGATCAACTCATGGCACGATGGACATCGCATTTTTTGTTTTCTCCAAATGATGTTAAGGCTACGTCTGCCCTTTGCCTGGAGGCTCCAGATCTTTTGAAGTCTCCCTTCAAAGTATTCCTCATCTTCTGGTAAATACGGATTTGCGTTTCCCCTGATTTTTACATGGCGCTTTATTGCAGTATCCGCGGCTCTGACCAATGAGAATGTTTTTCCTTCATGCCCTACGGCGGAGAAGGACCATTCACGCGCACCAATACGCTTGAAGTATTTCTCTTTGATCCAGTACTTGCTTCGTTTGGGATGTCTCCGCTTGCACCAGTACCAGAGCAACTGCCAGATACGATAATCTACGTAACCGTAGGCTACTTTTGCGATGATATGCTGATGATAATTAGCCCATCCCTTAATAACCGGGTTAAGTTTTATAATTAACATCTCTGCTGTCGCCGCTAAGTTGTCTTTAACGATTTCCTTTATCTTTCTTAGGACATTTTTCAGGTTTTTAGCTGATGGTTTTATAAGAAATTTTCCATCATATTTCCTGATGTTCTGTCCGAGAAAGTCAAATCCATTGTCTATATGGGTGATAAGCGTTTTCTTCGGGGATAAGGAAAGCCCGCGTTCCGCCATAAAGGCCTCAATAATCGGTTTTACTTTCTCATTTAGCAGTTCAGATGAAATGCCAGTGACCACGAAGTCATCCGCATATCGCACGACGTTGATTTTGTACTTCTTCCTGTGGTGGTTAGAATATCCCCCAAATGCTTCCCGGAGTCTTCTTTCCAGCCCATCGAGCGCCATATTAGCCAGCACCGGGGATATTGGCGACCCCTGCGGTGTGCCTGAATTCGTTGAGTTAAATAGATTATTTTCTATAAATCCCGCTTTCAGCCATTTCTTGAGCACCTGTTTATCCAACGGAATGTTGGCAAGCAACCAGTCGTGGCTGATGTTATCGAAGCAGCCTTTGATATCGCCTTCGAGCACCCATTTCGCCGAATGCTTTTTCGCCAGGTTAATAAACAAGGCTTCTATCGCATCCGCCGTTGAGCGCATAGGGCGAAAACCGTAGCTATTGTAGTCCGCTACTGACTCGGATGCAGGTTCCAACGCTAACAGGTATAGTGCCTGCATTGCACGATCCTGCATAGTTGGTATCCCCAGAGGGCGACGAGTGCCGTCAGATTTAGGGATGAGTATTCGACGAAGAGGCCTCGGGTTATACCCGCTCCGCTTCATTTTACCCAGAGCATTCCACTTCTTCTCGGGAGTGTTCCAAATATCTCCATCAACGCCGGGAGTACTTTTCCCTGCATTCTCAGTAACCCTTCGTACGGCAATAGTTTTTGCTGAGAAGGATCGAGTCAACATGCGCTGCAAGTATTTCACCTTGCGCCATTGTTGACTCCTTGCAGCCTTCGCGATACGGACCTGTAGCTTCCTCACCTGTTGATGATTGGTTTTCCAGTCTATGGAATGCCAGTGTATCGGGTGGGAGGACGCAGATGCACTGATGTCAGCTGCATTCAACTTGCTTTCCTCCTTAGGGATGCTTTACCTGTTTTCTCGCGATTAAAGACCTGATGGAAGTCTGCCCACTTTCGTGTTGAGGCAAATTTCGAACCCCTATCCACTCCATTACAGAGCGGCCTTCGCTTTCTCCATCTTCCTTTACCCGCACCCCCAACAACTCACTTTGCAGTTCGTTTGCCTCTAGGGCAGGAATACGGGCTTACCAAGTTCCATAAACATCACACGGGCGGGGTAGATCTTGCCTATTCACCGGTGGCCTTATTGTCAGCGATATCTCATCCAGTAAGAGAGTATCCGGCCACGCACCTTTTGGTCTGAGCCTGACAGCAACTTTGGCTCCTTCTACGTCACGATGTTTATCAGCAATTCACATATGTTGATCTTACCGCCCAGCCTAGCGTCTCATCCACCTGTTGCTGGTAGAATCCAGGTTTACCCTCGCGGGGACACCCGATGTCGATGACATGACTACATTGTAGGGATGCTTCATACCTCACCGTTACCAGTGACGCACTATCCTTAGGCTACCGTTAGCTGAATAACGAGTCCCTCTTCCAGATTGGTTGGGACAATGATGAATATGGCTTACGCCATGAGATTCTATGTATATAATTTCACGACTTCTTGTCGCACACTGAATTCGTAAGCAAGTACGGCAGCGACCTCCCGTTTTCCGTCCTTCAGGCGGATTTCGCAAAGCGATTTCCTCGTCAGGTAAGTGAATGCCAGCAGTGTGAGACACACTATCAGTACGCACCAGATAACGGTACTTCGCGGCAGTTTAATAGCCTTCTTCTCCTTGCGCAGAGCGCAGTAAGCGGCTAATCTAGATGTGTCTAGCATGTAGATCAGCCTCGGTTTGTACTGTCCCCCAAAAGTTGGACAGAATAATCGAGGCATCTCAGAAAGAGTCCATGGAATACATGGGCTCTTTTTTGTTTCCTGTTAAAGCTAAATAACGTGTTCCGCAATCGAATTATCCATTACGTTGCTTATTACTTCACCCGTTTCGCTGCTTCATCAATAACCTTTTCGCCATCTTCTTTCGTGAATGCACCCTACTGAGGTTCCGGAATAATTTCCAGTACCACCTCTGAAGGTCTGCACAGCCGGGTTCCTGCAGGTGTGACAACAATTGGCCGGTTGATAAGAATTGGATGCTGCAGCATCAATTCTATTAGTTGCTCATCGGTAAACCTGTCTTCTGCAAGCCCCAGTTGCTCATAAGGCTCAACATTCTTACGCAGCAATGCATGTACCGTAATTCCCATATCTGAAATAAGTTTAATAAGCTCATCGTGGGTCGGGGGTGTATCAAGATAATAAATTATCGTCGGTTCGTTGCCGCTGTTACGGATCATCTCCAGCGTGTTGCGTGAAGTACCACAGGCCGGGTTGTGATAGATGGTAATATTGCTCATATCAGTATCTCATTACAAAGTGACAGAGAGCCGCCACGCCAGCGCGGCCAGGGTGACAAACAGCACCGGCAGAGTCATGACAATGCCGGTACAGAAGTAATATCACCCAGGTGATCGTCATATTTTTCCGGGCAAGCACATGCAGCCACAGCAGGGTTGCCAGACTGCCAATCGGAATGATTTTCGGGCATAAATCATGGCCTCTTTGACGACGCCGGTCGCCGTACTCCCGTCAATCGACAGCGCGCCAAAGGGATGATCGCCGTTGCAGAACTGGCGCTCGAGCTTTTAGAACACATCCGTCAGTTTATTGGCTGATACGGATACAAAAGGCATCTTCGGGTGCCTTTTTTTATTAAACTTCCAGCCAAGCTTTCACCCCCTGCAGGTGTAACCACTTCAATATGTCGATCACATCACTGGCAGAGTACACGCCATAGTTCTGGTGCGTTTGCTCCCCTTTACATTCAGTCACCATAATGGTGTCCAGTGTCACAGGTGACGTAAGGAATTAAACCGTAGGCGTAAAAAAGGCAGCAGCCGCAGCTACGGGAACGTCTGACCGCAACGGAAAAAGCTTACCGCTCCGGATAAACAGCGGTAACTCTGCGTCAGCAGCAACAGGTAGAAATGCAGAAACGTCTCGATACTATCGAAACAAGGTAACTGAAACGGTCACGCTGCGTAGAGCAAGGCTGCAATCCATGAAAAAGCAAAATGCCAATAAAGCGAAGAAGCTTAAATTAATCTTGGCTAAGGCGCTAAATGATGTCACCAAAATGATATATATCCGAGAGCTGAAACAGGCTTGGCGCATCCCCTTTAGCACTTAATTACTCAAATACTCATTTGAGTAAAAACACATTTTTTCATTTACACATTTTTTTTGGTGCGATAAAGTCAGCACTCAAAAACTCATAACAGTAAATACTCATTTACTCATGTGAGTAAAAGTTGTAAAAAATGAGGCGCTAAATGAAAGTTATATCTTTTCTGAATCCTAAGGGCGGAAGCGGTAAAACTACCGTGACAATCAACGTTAGTACCAGCATTGCAAAAAAACATCGTGTAGCAGTTGTCGACACAGATCCACAGCAAAGCCTGGCGAACTGGAACAAAGCAGAAAAAGCAAACTTCGATGTTTTTACTGCTGCATCTGAGAAAGATGTCTATACCATCAGAAAAGAACTGGCGGACTATGACTATGTCATCATCGATGGCGCTGGCGCTCTTTCTGTTATAACTGCAGCTGCTGTGATGGTTAGTGACCTGGTCATCATCCCGGTTACGCCGTCACCTCTTGATTTTTCTGCCTCTGGTGCAGTTATCAGTGTTCTTGAAGCACAGTCGTATAACAGACCGGTAGAATGCCGCTTCCTTATCACACGCAAAATCGAGCAAGCAACAATGCTCACTGTGTTACGGGAAAGTATCACTGCAACAGGTATCGCTTCCTTAAAAACTACAATCACGCAGCGGCAGAGCTACGTTAAATCTGTGCTTGAGGGAGAGACTGTATTTGATACCAATGACGGTGCAGCGAAAGGCGAGATAGAAGTTCTGGCAGGTGAAATCCTCAAGTTAGTTGATTAAATACACATTTACACATAAACTCAAATGAGTAAATGTGTATTGGAGTAATTCAATGAGTTTAGTAAAGCAGAATCGCAATCAGCCAGCACCTGCAAAGGTGATGACTTTCGGTGAAAACAGAGACTTAAATAAAGTCATTTCGACAGCACCTGCGGCTGTACAAAAGCGTTTGAACTTCAACATGCCAGAAGATAAACATCAAAGACTGAAAGCCGCATGTGCTCGAAAAGGAGTATCGATTTCTGACGTGATGAATGATCTTGTCGATGCATGGCTAAAAGAGAATGAGTAAATGATATTTTACTCCTAAACTCATTTACTCAAATTTTCATTAGGCTATTTGTCTACGCTTATCAAAATTGGGTTATGGTCAATGTCAGTTAACAAACCATGAACTACGAGTCCGGTTCGAAGGATACAATCGTAGTGCTCGCCACAGCCTGTGACCGGGCTTGCCCGCGAACAGGCGAGGAAGCGCAATTGCTTAAGGATCGAAGGTAGCACTTACGCTCGAAACACGACCTTGCATATGCTTCTGTAGCATCATGATTAATATCAATTTTATTCACATATCCAACGGATAGATCAATTATTCAGATCAATATACAGATCATGTAAGTACAAAAGAGATCACTCTCCCTATAAGCATATGATCCATAATTAAAAAAACAGGATTCTGACGGTTACTTTCATAAAAAAAGCGGTTACTTTCATGACCGTAGCGTTTACTTTCATAACTGAGGCGGTTATTTTCATAACCTAGATGCGGTTACTATCATAATTATGGCTGCTTTTACTCACTGGATGTGGATAAATGGAAAATTCTGAAGCGCAGCAAAGTCCTTTTGCTATCAACAAGAAAGGTTCTGGAGAAAGTTATGAACTGACTCCGAACAGTAATAAGACAGTTCAGCCTGTAGCTCTGTTACGTCTTAGCGTGTTTACTCCTGTGTCGCCAAAGGAAAAGGGAAAACGCGATTTTCTGATTGATGCTTCTGAAGAACTATCCAGCTTGGAGGTGGCTCGACAGGAAGGCTATACCAACATCAAAATTCAGGGCGCAAAGCTCGGCATGTCAACTGACTTTAAAACCTGGATTGGCATCATTTCTGCTTTCTCCAAGTACGGATATACTGCGGATAAAATTTGTCTGCCGTTCTCTGAGTTTGCGAGGATGTGCGGCCTCCGGCCAACAGATATCAATGGACGTGCCCGTAACCGGTTAAGTGAGGCACTGTTTAACCTATCCAGCGTTACTCTCTCGTTTCGTAGCCAGGATGGAAAGCGCAGCCTCGTTACTCACCTTGTGCAGCGTGCCCAGCTGGACATGGATACTAATATGGTCGAATTAGTCGGTGACCCAAGCCTCTGGGAATTATATCGCTACGATCATAAGGTTCTGCTTGGTCTGAAAGCACTCTCGGCGCTGTCACGTAAAGAGTCTGCTCAGTCTCTGTATGTCTATTTCGAAAGCATGCCAGCAGGCACGCTGTACGTCTCTATGAAGCGTCTACGTGAAAGGCTTGCTATGGAATCTCAGGTTAAAGACCAGAATGCAACCATACGGCGCGCGATGAAGGATCTGAAGAGCATTGGTTATCTTGATTACAACGAGACCAAAAAAGGTCGGGAAATCATGTTCATTGTTCATAACCGCTCGCCGCGACTCGCGTTGACCGTCGCATGAAGGCGGTCACATTCATAACAATGACGCTACAAGGCGGTCATATTCATAATATTCCAATCAAAAACGGTCGTTTTCATAAGTGCAGCCTATTCTGAGGGCTTTACGCCGTTTAAATGAGCCGAGTTTTATGAACGCAGCGATATCTTATCTGTGAGCAAGTTATGAAAGTAACCGCCTGTTTTGAATGCTCCCGCCCATTTATGATAGTGACCGCTTTCCGTTGGATGTTAGTTATCTACACGAAACAGACATTAAGTTAGCTAAGCCATTTTTATCGTGAACAGGGCTAACGATTGCCGCGCAGAAGCTGCAGCGCATCCTGCGTATCGAGTGAGAACCGGACCTGCTGACTGGCGGCCACATCGAGCGCAAATATCTTTGTGTACACTTCCGTTGATTCAAACTTCTTGTGCCCCATCAGGACCTGCAGAATCTTCGGGTGAACATGGCCATATAAAAGGTGCATTGCGAAGCTGTGTCTGAACGTATGCGGGCTGACCGGAATACTGAATCTCACGCCGTCCCGTTCCGCTGCGTCGACGGCACGCTCAAGCCAGTTGCGTACTGTCCGGTCGGTAACTCCCCAGACCGGCATGGCCCGATGTTCACCTATTAGCTTGTCGTCCTCGAATCTTTCCCGCGTGCTCGCAAATAGCCGACGCATTTCATCCACGTATCCGGGGTCTGACAGCGGGATCACCCGGTTCGCACTTTTTTCCTTTTTCGGGCGACCGCCAGCTGTGCGGCGTTGTTTGGCCGTACGGACCACCACGTGCGGGATCTCATCATTGAGGTGAAAGTCCCTTCTTCTGAGTGCCAGTGTTTCGTTGAGGCGTGCGCCGGTGTTCCACAGCGTGTTAATAAAGGCGTGTTGATTCCAGTCGGGTAAGTAATGCAGCAGACCAGCCACTTCCGGTGCCAGAAGGTATTTAGGCATCTCGTTATAGTGCCTGGCCATTTCCCGCAGCGAGAGAGCCCGGCCGTAGTCAAACGGTGCAGAAGTAGCAGTCACCTGCAGGGCAGGGGAGTGATGAACAAAAGCGGGCAGATTCATAACGCACCTGGCGATAAGGATGCGCTACGCAAAATCTGGCCCGATAACCCCCGTTAACCGTGTCATTTTTCACGTAGCGCAATCTGGTGAAGTTCTGGTTCCATTTTCGCCGCTGCCGGCGTCGGAAACTACGGAAAAAACCCGCAGAGCCGGGATCTTACATTTTCCTGTTTCTGGAAATATACCATAAAAAGGAAAGAGATAATTTAGCAGGCTGATCAGAGAAGGATCCAAAATGGATCCTTTTTCCTTGGATGATGTGGTGATCGGGTGGTGGTAAGGCCCATATGATGTGTTCTGTGACAAACTGCCCCCGGTGAGGCAGCGCTTCCTGAAAATACAGAAACCGGAAAGGGCAGTAAATCAGGGTAAGGCGAGACAAGCCCGCCGGGAGTATCAGTTAGGTAGTGATGCTGTCTTACCCATTTCCTTTCAGCATCGCGACCGCCTCCGCCCCCGGCATCTGGAACTGTACCCTGTGACGTGCCGCAACATCGAGCGCAAACACCTTCGTATACACTTCTGTCGAGCTGACCGATTTGTGCCCCATCAGGCTCTGCAGCACCTTCAGCGGAATTCCCGCGTACAGCATGTGCATCGCATAGCTGTGGCGGAAGGTATGTGGTGTCACCGGTACGGAGAACATTACGCCGTCGGCCGCAGCCGCTTCCACGGCTTCACTCAGCCAGGTACGGACCGTGCGATCGGTGATTTCCCAGATACGCGCCTTCTCTGTCTTGCCGGTTCGCTTATTGCGGCGCTCCAGCGGGATCTTCAGGGTGGCCACCATCGTCTCCAGCTGGCTGACATAGTTCGCATCGGAAAGCGGAACGATACGATGACTCTGGCTACCGGCCGGAGCGCGGCCGGCCGTTCTGGTGGCTTTTTCGGTCCGCTGTTTGAGCGTGGCCAGTTGCACGAACGGGTAGGGCGGTGCCAGCGAAAAATCCCCCCGTGTCAGCGCCAGCGCCTCATTAATACGCGCCCCGGTATTCCACAGGGTTGCCAGCAGCATCTTGCGGTGCAGATCGGGCACGTAGTGGAGCAGGGCGCTCACTTCCGGGGCCAGCAGGTATTTCGGCAGTTCGTCCTGGACCAGAGCCATCTGACGTAGGGCCAGAGCGGCTGGATAGTCGATAGACACAGGTAACTGAGCACCTGCTGCCGAATGCCCTCCCAGGGTAACGAGTCCGGTCATGAGGATGACTCTCCCTTCGGAGATATGCGCAGTGCTGACGCGATGATTTCCCGGTTTTCTTCATTACGCCAGTTACCAAACAAGTCAATTTCCTGCCGCATCGACAGATCTGCAGCATCAATTAGTTCTGACACTTTCTGCAGGGCGTTCTGCAGCTGCTGTGCTGAGATCACTCGAGGCTCATCGTGTTCATCCACACCGTTACGGTGTACCAGGTCGTTTCGCCAGTCTGCGATGATACCCAGCGGCTGAACCGGCCAGACGGGCGGAATGTGCAGCACGGCGCCGAAATAGCGCTCAATGGTTTTCACGTTATGAAAGGTCATCCGGGAAACAAAATTCTGAGCCGCAGGCCGGAAAAGTGAAAGATCCATTTCACGTGCCGCATGTTTTACCGGATTTTTGATTTTATCGGACTTCATATAAAACTCATCCCTGAAGCGTGTAAGCGGCCAGTCATGCTCCAGCAGGGCCCTGGCACAGTACATCAGGTACGCCTCCATGACCGTCACTGCATGGACGAAAGACATCCTGTACACCAGTTCAGGCTGCTCCTTATCGAGCAAGGTATATAGTTTCTTCAGTTCCTGCTTTGCGTGCAGATAACGCTGATGAACATTGTTCAGGGAAGCCACAAACAGACCGTGTTCATGATCCCACTGAGCCTGATCGGCAATCGCCTCCTGCTCCCAGTAGTAAAGGTTCGCGGCCTGCTCCCATTCTTCAGAGTTCGGGACAACATCCGGGTAATTATCCGCAAGCCATTCATCAAATCGTTCAGATTCAATATCCATCATCTGCTCTTTCATGCTTCCCATAAGGCCAGTCCCCTTCTGTGTTGTTCTTTAAGTTAGAAATCCCGCCAGCCATTATTTTTTCCTTAATACCAGTTACAGTCCGAGGAAAATGAGACCACTATAAATACTGTTGTGATCAAGATAAGTATCAGAAGGTGGGCAAAGATAAATTTCATCGGACTGTTCATGGAATGCGGTTCTTCCTGTTTGAGACAGGTCAACAAGAAACCAGCATTCATAGCCAGGCAACCATTCTGCGATAACCAATCCTGTTCCGGTAACGATGACCGGCTGGCCTTCGTAACTCGACCCTCGCAAATTTGTCTGATACTTCGAGGGCCAGGTTCTGTAATCCAGCCACAAATGCTTATGCTCGAATGTTCCAGTAAGCGCCATCCATATAGTTTCAACCCCCTGATACATAGTGCCTCGCTAATAGTCACTCAGAGTAATGATGACGCGCAGCACAATCGGCTGAGCACCACCCACATCTGTCACGCTAATGATTTTCACTGCCGTCATCATTTCTGTTCTGATAATAAGCAGCCATATAACCACGGGATTAAATTACCGGAAGCCCGGTTCGCGGTGATCCGATTTTTTCCATATTTACAGGTTTCCGGAAGTGTACCACGCACGAGGAATAAGCAAAGCGGCAATATCGGCCGCTGGGCAGCAGGTCACGATCAGGGGGCGGAATACAACATATAGCGTCATCAGCAGCTGATAAGGACACTACATGTTGTGTGGCGGGGCCGGTGAGCAGCCGGTGACGATCAGCAGATCCGGAACTGCCTTTTTTCGGATCCCGGATGACAAAACGCATGATATTTCCTGTAAATGCAATTATTCATAACATTTATATTCATATATGTTAAAAGTGCGAAATTAGCATCAGTTGTTGGTTATTATTAAGATTTCAGCAACAAACCGTATCCCACCCGCTTCGTTAAAAAAACCGAAGGTCATCAGAAGCGCTCACTGATCGTTCCGGGCTGAGACGGTGGCAGCGTCACGGGTAATGTCTCTATTTTATTGGTCGTGAGGAAGGCCGGATAATGGCCAAACTAAGAAGCCATAGCATTGGGGGCAGCCTGCTGATCTGGTATGATCGAGCAGAGGCTCATCTCAATGAGCAATCCCCGCAACAAATTTTTTCGGGGTGCAACAGACCCTTTAGTGTCCAGGCCTGAAAAAAAAGAAAGCACGGTCTCTGAGAGACTACGGTCCTTACGCAACCATACCGGTTAGCGAGCTTTATATTTTCATTATGACTATCTGTATAACAGGGGAATGAATGTGATTAAAAAAATATGCGAAGTGATTGATGGAGAGTATGTCTGTGACATTGATATCAGTGTGGAAGAATGGAAAACTTTATTAACAAATGATAAAGTTTTTGACACAAAAAGTATTGCAGCGTTAAAAAAATGGTTTATTGAGCCAAATCATTCCTGCACATGCTTCGATATTGGTAAGAAGTACGACCTGCACAGCATGAGTGCTAATGGAGTCATAAACGGACTGGGTGGCAGAGTTCAAAAAGAACTTGGTAGATTCGAGGTTAAAGGTGTCGGAAATATCGCATCCGGTACAAAATTCATTACCGTAATGAAGAGTAAAGAAATCGGCGGAAAACCCAAAAGAAACTTATGGACAATTCGTGAGGAACTTGTTCAGGCAATTAACGAACTGGATTTTTTTGGTACAACAGAAATGGCCAGCAGTGAGTATTACTCTGACGATGAGTTGATCAATGCCATAGAGAAAAGTAATATCTTTGACAACGTTCAGACGTTTGAATATACAGGGGAAGCCAAACCAAAGAAAAATGCAATAGAAGTAAAAAATGGCCTCTCGTATCCCAGGAGTAAAGGCGTATCCCAAAATGCGCTGAATAAAGCAGGTTACAGATGTGAAGTCGATAGTGACCACCCAACATTCAGAAGGCGAAATTCATCCTTAAATTACACAGAACCTCATCACATTGTACCTATGTCCAGGCAAGATGCTTTTGACACATCTCTTGATGTTGAAGAAAATATCATATCTCTGTGTTGCAATTGCCATAAACAAATTCACCTTGGTCAGGGTTATGAAGATATGCTGAAAGAAATATACACTGCGCGAAAAAGGTTATTAAAAAAAGTTGGTATTGATATATCACTGGAAAACTTGATTCTTTATTACAAAATGGAAAGTAAGTGAGATTCAAACGAGAGTGATACCTTCGTTTTATTGGTCGG
Source organism: Leclercia adecarboxylata (assembly GCF_006171285.1). Lineage (NCBI taxonomy): Bacteria > Pseudomonadati > Pseudomonadota > Gammaproteobacteria > Enterobacterales > Enterobacteriaceae > Leclercia > Leclercia adecarboxylata. The sequence continues at coordinate 38,813 of NZ_CP040894.1, forward strand.
GATGAACAGCAGATGATGTTTCCGGCAAGTATCGGGTCCAGAAACTTTCTGTTAAAAAAGAGGTAAAAGTAGTCTTGAGCCCTGACTGCGAATTGCCATTGCGCATGACCAGAGAACAGGACGAACCCCTGCCAAACCCAGGCATGAGAAACACCTTTAAAACATAGGCTTAATTAAAATCAGCAATTCCCATCGAAATAATAAGCAAGCAGAATTGGCTCAGGTGAATTTCACTCGGTGCAGTGCATGCGTTGGGGGGGGTAAAAGGAAAAACCCGAAATGAATCGGGTTTTGATTAATTAACGATTAACAGGTTCCCGTGCCCGGGAACACTCTGACTGTACGCGCAATATATTATTTCCGCAATCATTATTTTTGATTACCAAGCCATTTATTCATCTGCTCAATTTCACCTTTTTGAGCTTTAATGATGTCCTGCGCGAGCTTTCTCATTTCCGGATCTTTTCCGTATTTTAGCTCGGTCTCAGCCATTGCTATTGCCCCTTCATGGTGTGCTACCATGGTAATCCTCCCGAAAAAGCAGTGTGTTCATAAGTAGAATTTTCTCGTAATCTCAACTGAGGAGATCTCTATGAAAAAATCACGTTTCACCGACAGCCAAATCATGACCATTCTGAAACAGGCTGAAGCCGGAACACCGGTCCCTGAGCTGTGCCGGGAACATGGCTTCAGCAGCGCCAGCTTCTATAAATGGCGGTCAAAGTTTGGCGGGATGGATGCCTCTCTGATGGCGCGTCTCAAAGAACTGGAAGATGAAAATCGGCGTCTTAAGAAAATGTATGCCGAAGAGCGACTTAAAGCTGAAGTTATTCAGGAAGCTATGTCAAAAAAGTGGTGAGGCCATCTCAACGCCGACAGATGGCCAGACACGCCGTCAGCACGCAGCAAATCAGTATCCGCCTGGCCTGCCAGATTTTTTCTGTCAGTGAAACGTGCTATCGATATCTGCCACGTCTTTCTGTAGAAAATCAGCGTATTGCTGGCTGGCTACTGCGCATTACAGGCAGCCAGCGGAACTGGGGTTTTGGTTTGTGCTTTTTGTACCTGCGTAATGTGAAAGGTTTTCGCTGGAACCATAAACGCGTTTATCGAATTTACTGCGAATTATCACTGAATATGCGGATCAAACCTAAAAAGAGGCTGAAGCGTGATAAGCCAGAGCCGCTTGCGGTGCCGGAATACAGCAACGAATGCTGGTCAATGGACTTCATGCATGATCAGCTTTCAGATGGCCGTTCAGTTCGGCTTTTGAACATTATTGATGACTTCAACCGGGAAGCCCTGGCAATAGAAGTGGACTTCTCGCTGCCGTCCAGTCGGGTAAAACGCACACTTGAGCAGATCATTGAATGGCGAGGTAAACCCGCCGCAATCAGATGTGACAACGGCCCGGAATACACGAGCCACGAATTAATAAACTGGGCGGAGGATAACGGAATAAAACTCAACTTTATTCAGCCGGGAAATCCGCAACAAAACGCTTATATTGAGCGCTATAACCGGACAGTGCGTTATGACTGGCTGGGGCAGTATTTATTTTGTTCGCTGGATGAATTACAACGCTACGCGACAGAATGGCAGTGGTTTTATAATCACGAAAGGCCGAATATGGCACTGGGTGGTTATACGCCAAGACAACATGAGCTGCGCACAGCCTAAGTTCTACTATTGACCTCTGCTAAAAATGGGGGGATTACCCCATGCCTTTCGCAAAAGCCTTGTCGGGATCGGACTCTTTTACAGCGGCCATCATTTTGTCATGCATACCTTTCATGCCGGACATATATTCCTGTGACGATGCCGATGAGGATATATCTGACATTTTCATTTCTGAATGTTCTGCGGAAATCGCTGGCAGGGATAACATCAGTATAACAAAAAGCGAATTTGTGATTTTCATATAATAAACCCTTTCAGATGGTTACCGGATAAGTTTAGCTGAGTCAGACAAAAAAGCCCCCTGAAGGGGGCAAAAAATAACAACATATCCGTATAAGGGACAATCTATCAAGGAAAGGGTAACCGCACGGAAACTTCAGTTGTCATCAGCCCGCATTGATCATGCGGCGGTGTGCATCAGCCATAGCCTGATGGGGGCCGGACTGACCGTTATTCGTAAATTCATGGGCAACAGCTGCTCTTTCATGTTCATTCATCGCCGCAAACGAAGTCGCCGGACGGGAAGCGTTAACGGTGCCAGTTCCCATCATCTTCTGATGACTTTCCGCCATTTTTTTATGTGCATCTGCTGAACCATTGTTCATGGTTTCATGAACAATAATAGCCTGTTCATGCTGATCCATACCGGCCATCCGTGGAGCTGCCCCCTGGATGGCGGCTGGAGTTGAAGAAGACTGCATCTGATGGGCCGGAGCCTGAGCATTATTGACACGCTCATGGATATTTACAGTTTCAGTGGCCCAGGCCGTAGAAATTAAGCTCAAACCTAACACTGATGCTAAGACGATATTTTTCATGGTAACTCTCCATTTCTGAATTAGTGATGTCCGTGAATTTCGATCTGTGTCCTCAGTAGTACAACTGACAACTCTACAGACCTTATTCCGCCGGGATGAGGCTTTAATACAACTCCTGGCTTGTGCTGATGCCGTGTATGGATGAAGTAATAACGCCTTCCTGATAAGTTGCACTAATTATATCGAATGGCTTCTGTTTGCTGCATGACAGGCTAATGACATCTTTGTCATTTAAATCTTTATTCTCAGTACTGGGTTTCCGGAATCATTTTCTCCAGTCTGGGCACGGATAGGATAAAACGAGTTGAACGTACGTCCGATTCCACCTGCACTCTTCCGTGATGTGCTTCCACGATGGACTTCACAATCGCAAGGCCGATGCCGCTGCCTTCTCCTTTTCGTTGTCTGGACGGATCTACCCGATAAAAACGGTCAAACAGCCTTGATAAATGCTCTTCAGGGATTGGTTTCCCCGGATTTTCAATCACAAGGTCAAAAAAGCTCTCCTGCTCTCTTATTGAGACGGTGATTGCCTGTCCCTCCGGGGTATAACGCAGGGCATTGGATAACAGATTATTGATCGCCCTTCTGAACATTTGTGGATCTCCCTCAACCAGGCAGGGCATCCCGTTAAATTTGAGCGTGATATTGCGTTCTTCGGCCCAGGCTTCGAAAAACTCGAAGACTTTCATGACTTCCGCTCTGAGGTCAAACATGACCCTGTCAGGTATCAGCTGATTATTATCTGCCTGTGCCAGGAACAGCATATCGCTGACCATTTTGGTCATCCGGTTATACTCTTCAAGACTGGAATAGAGGACATCCTCAAGTTCCCTCTGGGTTCGATCCTGACTCAGTGCGATTTCAGTCTGCGTCACCAGATTGGTGATGGGCGTTCTGATCTCATGCGCGATATCGGCAGAGAAATTGGCCTGGCGGGTAAAGACATCCTCAATCTTTCCAATCATATGATTGAACGAGATAACCAGTTGCTCCAGCTCAATGGGAACGCGTGTCGGTTCCAGTCGCGCATCAAGATTCTCGGAGGTGATGTTTTTAATGGCATTGCTGACATTACGAAGGGGCAGGTGCCCCTGACGGACAGCGATTCGAATGATCAGAACAATCAACAGGCTTATCACGACGGCAATCGCAATCAGGTTCTTTTTCAGCGCATCGAGGTAATGGAGATGGAAATTAATGGATAGGCCAGTCAGCATGACATAGTTCTGCTGTTTGCCCTGAAATATCGCCTGACCAGAGGAGGCGATAATCCTGTATGTTTCCATCTTCATTTCGGACCCGGTATCCATCGGTCCCGCAGGATCCTCCACCGTCCAGAGAAAGACATCCCGTGCGCGGCTGTGCTCGCTAAAATCTGCTGAATTCACTGCCGGGCGTAGTGCCGCCCCCTGAGCTGAGCTAAAGAGCACTTCACCCCTGGGATTGAGGAGCAAAAGGGCAACGTTGCGGTAGCTGGCAATTGATTCCTTTATTTTGCTTATTTTTTTATCATCCGGATCCACCGGGGACTGCAGTATACGGTTCAGTGTGGTGCTGATTTGTTGAAGATCGCTGACATCCTGCTCGGCAAAATGATTTTCAACAGAATGCAGCATAAACCAGGTGAAGGCGATAAAAGCCAGTATCGTGGACAGGCTGATAAAAAAGGTCAGCCGCAGAGCGAGTGAGAAAGGGCGTCTGGAAGGTTTGCTATGCATCCGGGACCTCCAGCATGTAGCCCACGCCCCGGACTGTCTGGATCAGCTTTGTCTCGTAATCGTTGTCTATTTTAGCGCGGAGTCGCTTTACTGCGACATCGATCGCATTAGTGTCGCTGTCAAAATTCATGTCCCAGACCTGAGAGGCAATCAGGGAGCGGGGAAGAACCTCTCCCTGATGGCGAATGAAAAATTCCAGCAGGCTGAACTCTTTACTGGTGAGCACAATGCGGTTTCCGGCGCGACTGACTTTTCTGGATACGAGATCAATCGAGAGGTCAGCCACCTTAAACTGGCTTTCCGTGATCATCGTGTTTCCCCGCCTCAGAAGGGTTCTCACCCGGGCGAGCAGTTCGGCAAACGCAAAGGGTTTAACCAGATAATCGTCCGCACCCAGTTCCAGTCCTTTGACCCTATGTTCGATCGTGCCGAGGGCTGTCAGCAGTAAGACCGGCATACCCTTTCCGGCAGTGCGCAGCATGCGGATGATATCCCAGCCGTTCACATCAGGTAGCATGATATCCAGAATGACTAAATCATACTCGGCTGTCATGGCGAGATGATATCCGGTAAGACCATTATCAGCGTGATCCACTACGAACCCTGCCTCTGTAAGCCCTTTGCTGAGATATTCACCTGTTTTAATTTCGTCTTCGACGATCAATATTTTCATCTTGCTCCCCGGCTGGCTGCTAATGTCATTCTATTGCGCCCACGATCGTTATCAACGGATTACAGCAAAAATGACAACATTGTCATTATCCTGTCACTCGGCAAACAGAGAGCGTTAGGTAAAGTACCCCTATCAATACTCTGGACTTCATTTGAACCATTTACCAGGTCTGCCTGGACGAGAAGCGTTATGTTCAAATTAAAATTACTCAGCATTAGCACGATATTCATCCTGGCAGGCTGCGTGTCGCTTGCGCCTGAATATCAGCGGCCCGCAGCACCGGTACCCCAGCAGTTTTCACTGTCCCATAACAGCCTGACGCCAGCGGTAAATGGCTATCAGGATACGGGCTGGCGTAACTTTTTTGTCGATCCCCAGGTTACCCGGTTGATCGGTGAAGCTCTGACTAATAACCGTGATTTGAGAATGGCTGCCCTGAAGGTTGAAGAGGCCCGAGCCCAGTTCAACGTCACGGATGCAGATCGTTATCCCCAGCTGAATGCCTCATCCGGGATAACATACAGCGGTGGTCTGAAAGGTGACAAGCCGACCACACAGGAGTACGACGCGAGACTGGAGCTCAGCTATGAGCTCGATTTTTTCGGCAAACTTAAGAACATGAGTGATGCTGACCGCCAGAACTACTTTGCCAGCGAAGAAGCCCGTCGGGCCGTACACATCCTGCTGGTCTCCAACGTTTCACAGAGCTATTTCAGCCAGCAACTGGCGTACGAACAACTCCGTATTGCGCGGGAAACGCTGAAAAATTATGAACAGTCCTATGCTTTCGTTGAGCAACAGCTCGTGACCGGGAGTACGAACGTTCTGGCACTTGAACAGGCGAGAGGACAAATCGAAAGTACCCGCGCCGAAATAGCCAAACGAGAAGGCGATCTGGCTCAGGCAAACAATGCCCTGCAACTGGTGCTGGGAACGTACCGCGCACTTCCGTCAGAAAAAGGGATGAAAGGCGGGGAGATCGCACCAGTAAAATTGCCACCAAATCTATCTTCACAAATTTTGCTGCAGCGACCGGATATTATGGAAGCGGAATATCAGCTGAAAGCGGCTGATGCCAATATTGGCGCAGCGCGAGCGGCCTTTTTCCCCTCCATTACCCTGACCAGTGGTCTTTCCGCAAGCAGTACGGAGCTGTCCAGCCTGTTTACGTCAGGAAGTGGAATGTGGAATTTTATCCCTAAAATTGAAATTCCTATTTTTAATGCTGGCAGGAATAAAGCCAATCTGAAGCTGGCTGAAATTCGCCAGCAACAATCGGTGGTTAATTACGAACAAAAAATTCAGTCAGCCTTTAAGGATGTTTCCGACACGCTTGCGCTGCGCGACAGCCTTAGCCAGCAACTTGAGTCACAGCAGCGTTATCTTGATTCACTTCAGATAACTCTCCAGCGTGCCAGAGGATTATATGCAAGTGGTGCTGTCAGTTACATCGAAGTGCTGGATGCAGAACGTTCCCTCTTCGCTACGCAGCAAACCATTCTCGATCTTACCTATTCCCGACAGGTTAACGAAATTAATCTGTTTACCGCGCTGGGTGGCGGTTGGGTAGAGTAAATTTATTTAATTAATCAGGAAATTAAAAATGCGTAATTCACTTAAAGCCGTTTTATTTGGTGCCTTCTCTGTCATGTTTTCTGCCGGTCTTCATGCTGAAACACATCAGCATGGCGATATGAATGCTGCCAGTGATGCTTCGGTACAGCAGGTTATCAAGGGCACCGGTGTCGTTAAAGACATTGATATGAATAGTAAAAAGATTACCATTTCGCACGAAGCAATCCCTGCTGTGGGCTGGCCTGCAATGACCATGCGCTTCACTTTTGTTAATGCAGACGACGCTATCAATGCCCTGAAAACCGGCAACCATGTCGATTTCTCGTTTATTCAGCAGGGCAATATCTCCTTACTCAAAAGCATTAACGTTACGCAATCCTGATTATCAGTCCGGAGCGAATACATCCAGTGCGCCTGAACATTCATTAAGGGATTACTGTGAATGAATGATCGGGCGCATATGCCAGGTGTTTTGATTTTTCAGCGAGAAATTGTATGGCTTCTTTAAAGATAAAATATGCTGCAATAATTATCAGCAGCCTCATAGCAGGAGGGCTGATATCGGTTACTGCCTGGCAGTATGTAAACTCATCACAAAAAACAGTACAAACCGAACAAAAGGCACCGGAGCGAAAGGTACTTTTCTGGTATGACCCGATGAAACCGGATACCAAATTTGATAAACCCGGAAAATCTCCCTTTATGGATATGGACCTGGTGCCAAAATATGCTGATGAAAGCGGCGATAAAAGCAGTGGCGGGATCCGTATCGATCCAACGCAGGTTCAGAATCTGGGATTAAAAACGCAAAAAGTCACGCGAGGAATGCTGAATTATTCTCAGACAATCCCGGCTAATGTCAGTTACAACGAGTATCAGTTTGTCATTGTGCAGGCGCGCTCTGACGGTTTCGTCGAAAAAGTGTATCCCCTGACGATTGGCGATCATGTGAAGAAAGGCACTCCGCTTATCGATATCACCATTCCTGAATGGGTTGAGGCACAAAGTGAGTTCCTGCTGTTATCCGGTACAGGCGGTACGTCAACCCAGATAAAAGGGGTTCTGGAGCGACTTCGTCTGGCTGGTATGCCGGAAGAGGATATTCAAAGGCTGCGTTCAACCCGCACAATCCAGACCCGTTTTACCATTAAAGCACCTATTGATGGTGTCATTACTGCGTTTGACCTGCGCACCGGAATGAATATTTCGAAAGATAAAGTAGTGGCTCAGATTCAGGGGATGGACCCGGTCTGGATCAGCGCTGCAGTGCCAGAATCTATCGCATATCTGCTGAAAGATACGTCGCAGTTTGAAATTTCGGTACCGGCTTATCCGGATAAAACATTCCATGTCGAAAAATGGAACATTCTTCCCAGCGTGGATCAGACAACCCGTACGCTTCAGGTCCGTCTCCAGGTTTCTAATAAGGATGAGTTTCTCAAGCCGGGCATGAATGCCTATCTGAAACTGAATACCAGGAGCCAGGAGATGCTGCTGATACCAAGCCAGGCCGTTATCGATACCGGCAAAGAACAGCGCGTGATTACTGTTGATGATGAAGGCAAGTTTGTGCCGAAACAGATCCACGTTCTGCATGAATCACAGCAACAGTCCGGCATTGGCTCCGGCCTGAATGAAGGCGATACCGTGGTGGTCAGTGGCCTGTTCCTCATTGACTCCGAAGCCAATATTACGGGCGCGCTGGAACGTATGCGCCACCCTGAAAAAACAGAAAACAGTATGCCAGCAATGTCTGAGCAGCCTGTAAATATGCATTCAGGGCACTGAGGAGACGACGATGATTGAATGGATTATCCGGCGCTCTGTCGCCAACCGTTTCCTGGTCATGATGGGCGCACTGTTTCTCAGCATCTGGGGCACATGGACGATAATTAACACGCCGGTCGATGCGCTGCCTGACCTGTCAGATGTGCAGGTCATTATTAAAACCAGCTATCCCGGACAGGCCCCGCAGATTGTAGAAAACCAGGTCACCTATCCGCTTACCACCACCATGCTGTCCGTACCTGGCGCAAAAACCGTGCGTGGCTTTTCACAGTTCGGTGATTCGTATGTGTATGTCATTTTTGAAGACGGCACCGATCTGTACTGGGCCCGTTCGCGCGTGCTGGAATACCTGAATCAGGTTCAGGGCAAACTGCCTGCGGGTGTGAGCTCTGAAATCGGCCCGGACGCCACGGGAGTGGGCTGGATATTTGAATATGCCCTTGTCGATCGCAACGGAAAACACGACCTTTCAGAACTGCGCTCTCTGCAGGACTGGTTCCTGAAATTTGAGCTGAAAACCATCCCGAACGTGGCTGAGGTCGCTTCGGTTGGCGGCGTGGTGAAACAGTACCAGATTCAGGTCAATCCGGTAAAACTGTCCCAGTACGGTATCAGCCTGCCCGAAGTGAAACAGGCACTTGAATCGTCTAACCAGGAGGCCGGTGGCTCATCCGTTGAAATGGCCGAAGCGGAGTATATGGTCCGTGCCAGCGGTTATCTTCAGAGCATTGATGATTTTAATAACATCGTCCTGAAAACAGGTGAGAACGGCGTGCCGGTTTATCTGCGGGATGTTGCCCGCGTGCAGACCGGGCCCGAAATGAGGCGTGGTATTGCCGAGCTGAACGGCCAGGGAGAAGTCGCTGGCGGCGTGGTGATCCTGCGGTCGGGTAAAAATGCGCGCGACGTTATCACGGCAGTGAGGGATAAACTGGAGACGCTGAAGGCCAGCCTGCCGGAAGGCGTTGAAATCGTGACCACCTACGATCGCAGCCAGTTAATCGACCGGGCGATTGATAACCTCAGTTCCAAACTTCTGGAAGAGTTTATCGTGGTGGCCATCGTCTGTGCTCTGTTCCTGTGGCACGTACGTTCTGCCCTGGTGGCGATTATCTCTCTGCCGCTTGGCCTGTGTATCGCCTTTATCGTCATGCACTTCCAGGGACTGAACGCCAATATCATGTCGCTGGGAGGGATAGCGATTGCCGTCGGTGCGATGGTGGATGCCGCCATTGTGATGATTGAAAATGCGCACAAACGGCTTGAGGAGTGGGATCATCAGCATCCGGGTGAGCAGATTGACAACGCCACCCGCTGGAAGGTGATTACCGACGCCTCCGTGGAAGTGGGACCCGCGTTGTTCATTAGCCTGCTGATCATCACCCTGTCCTTTATTCCTATCTTTACCCTGGAAGGGCAGGAAGGTCGTCTGTTTGGCCCGCTGGCATTCACGAAAACGTACTCCATGGCGGGAGCGGCCGCACTGGCCATCATCGTCATTCCTATTCTGATGGGATTCTGGATCCGGGGGAAAATTCCTGCCGAGACAAGTAACCCCCTGAACCGGGTGCTGATCAAAGCGTATCATCCTTTGCTGCTGCGGGTCCTCCACTGGCCAAAAACAACCCTGCTGGTTGCGGCCTTGTCCATTTTCACGGTTATCTGGCCACTGAGTCAGGTGGGCGGTGAATTTCTGCCGAAGATTAACGAGGGCGATCTGCTGTATATGCCGTCGACCTTGCCTGGCGTCTCTCCGGCAGAAGCTGCAGCGCTCCTGCAGACAACAGACAAGTTAATCAAAAGCGTTCCTGAAGTGGCTTCTGTATTTGGCAAGACCGGTAAAGCAGAGACCGCAACGGATTCCGCGCCGCTCGAAATGGTGGAAACCACGATCCAGCTCAAACCTGAGGATCAGTGGCGTCCCGGCATGACAATTGACAAGATTATTGATGAACTCGACAGGACAGTCCGTTTACCGGGTCTGGCAAACCTCTGGGTGCCGCCTATCCGTAACCGTATTGATATGCTCTCAACCGGGATCAAAAGCCCGATAGGTATCAAAGTGTCCGGGACTGTTCTGTCCGATATCGACGCGACGGCGCAGAGTATCGAGGCGGTAACCAAAACGGTACCGGGTGTGGTGTCTGTCCTGGCTGAGCGACTGGAAGGTGGACGTTACATTGATGTGGACATTAACCGGGAAAAAGCTTCCCGGTACGGGATGACAGTAGGTGATGTCCAGCTGTTCGTCTCATCAGCCATCGGCGGTGCGACGGTAGGGGAAACGGTGGAAGGCGTGGCCCGGTACCCTATTAACATTCGTTACCCACAGGATTACCGCAACAGTCCGCAGGCGCTGAAACAGATGCCGATCCTGACCCCGATGAAGCAGCAGATCACACTGGGCGATGTTGCCGATATTAAAGTCGTTTCTGGACCAACCATGCTGAAAACCGAAAATGCCCGGCCAGCCAGCTGGATTTATGTTGATGCCCGCGGCAGGGACATGGTGTCGGTGGTTAACGACATTAAGACGGCCATCAGCGAGAAAGTGAAACTGAGACCGGGAACCAGTGTGGCATTCTCCGGACAGTTTGAACTGCTTGAGCATGCCAACAAGAAACTGAAGCTGATGGTGCCGATGACGGTGATGATCATTTTCATCCTGTTGTATCTGGCATTCCGCCGGGTTGACGAAGCCCTGCTGATCCTGATGAGCCTGCCGTTCGCCCTGGTTGGCGGAATATGGTTCCTGTACTGGCAGGGCTTCCATATGTCAGTGGCGACCGGAACCGGGTTTATCGCCCTGGCCGGGGTGGCAGCAGAGTTTGGCGTGGTCATGCTGATGTATCTGCGTCATGCCATTGAAGCGCACCCGGAATTGTCCCGTAAAGAGACGTTCACACCGGAAGGTCTTGATGAAGCCCTCTATCATGGTGCCGTACTGCGTGTCCGGCCGAAAGCCATGACCGTGGCGGTGATCATTGCGGGTCTGCTGCCAATACTCTGGGGAACCGGCGCAGGTTCAGAAGTCATGAGCCGTATTGCTGCGCCAATGATTGGTGGGATGATCACGGCTCCGCTGCTGTCCCTGTTCATTATTCCTGCCGCCTACAAATTAATCTGGCTGCGCAGACATAAAAAAAGCGTGTCATAACCCTGAAAGGGCGCCCCCAGTGGGCGTCCTTCTGCACTGATTCACCCTGACGTCAGGGTTTATATCGATAATATACAGAGGTGAGTATGAAAAAAGTGGTTCTAATGGCCCTGGCTCTCGGCCTGTCACTGCCTGCAATGGCGAGTGAAAAAGTCATTGATATGTACAAATCTGAAAACTGTGGCTGTTGTTCCCTGTGGGGCAAAGCGATGGAAAAAGACGGGTTCGAAGTGCGAACTCACGTCATGAATGATCAGGCGCTGTCAGCCCTGAAAGAAAAGCATGCTGTTCCTGCTGGACTACGAAGTTGTCATACCGCGGTTGTAGGTAATTTGATCATTGAAGGCCATGTGCCTGCGGCAACGATACATAAGGCCATGCAGTCTGGTTCGGGTATATACGGTCTCGCCACCCCCGGTATGCCAGCAGGAAGTCCGGGAATGGAGATGGGGGCCCGAAAAGAGGCTTACGATGTTATCGCATTCTCACCGGAGGGCAGTAAAAAAGTCTTCCAGCGAATCGAATAGTCAGCGGAACGGCTGATAACGGGACGCCGGCAGCAGGCACTCTTATGCCGGCGGCATTCGTGGTAATCGCATCCATGACATATCCTGAAGACAGAAAATGCTTCAGATATGCATAAGGAGAGTTACTGTGAAAAATGACAATGCAGTGGAACATAACAACCAGACTGCTTCTGAGCAGACATCATCCCCGGACGAGAGTCACGCATTGCATAAGGTGAGAGATCCCGTGTGCGGGATGGTCATCCTGCCTGACAAGGCGCACAGCAGCATTCGATACCAGGACCATCAGCTTTATTTCTGCTCCGCCAGCTGTGAGAGCAAATTTAAAGCCCATCCCGATCATTATTTTACCGAAGATGCCAGTGAACATCACCATCACCACGACCACCATGAAGTCAGCCCTGATAAGATAAAACAGTCTCACCGCCAGGCGGAGAAAGAGATTTCTGAAGGTGTGTGGACATGTCCGATGCATCCGGAGATACGCCGTAGTGGTCCCGGAAGCTGTCCTGTCTGTGGAATGGCACTGGAGCCGCTCGTAGCTACGGCATCCACGGGGACGAGTGATGAACTTCGCGACATGACAAGACGCTTCTGGCTGGGGTTGTTGCTGGCGTTTCCGGTTCTGGTACTCGAAATGGGATCTCATCTGTTTCCCGACTTGAGGAATACAGTACCGCCACAGTACAACACATGGCTGCAGCTGCTTCTGGCCTCCCCTGTCGTGTTGTGGTGTGGCTGGCCATTCTTCGCCCGGGCCGTAATGTCGTTACGTAACCGCTCCCTGAATATGTTTACCCTTGTTGCAATGGGGACCGGCGTAGCCTGGGTTTACAGCGTCATTGCAACCGTCTTCCCCTCCTGGTTTCCTGCATCGTTCAGAAACATGGATGGCCTGGTGGCCGTTTATTTTGAAGCCGCAGCAGTTATTACGGTGCTTGTTCTGCTGGGACAGGTTCTTGAGCTGCGGGCACGGGAACAAACCTCAGGCGCCATTACTGCGCTTCTGAACCTTGCCCCCAAAACCGCCAGACGGCTGGATCATGACGGTCATGAAACGGATATTAATGCGGAAGATGTCCTGCCTGGCGATAAGCTCCGCATCAGACCTGGAGAGAGTATTCCGGTCGACGGTATCGTGGTCGAAGGCAAAACAACCGTTGATGAATCGATGGTGACCGGGGAATCTATGCCTGTTACCAAAACGGAGGGTGACCCTGTCATCGGGGGGACCATTAATCAGACAGGTAGTCTTATCATCCGTGCAGAGAAAGTCGGTGATGAAACGATGCTCTCACGAATTGTTCAGATGGTCGCTGATGCACAGCGTTCGCGGGCCCCCATCCAGAGAATGGCTGACAGCGTTTCAGGCTGGTTTGTTCCTCTGGTGATACTTATCGCGGTTGTTGCTTTCATGATCTGGTCTGTCTGGGGGCCCGAGCCCAGGATGGCGCACGGTCTCATTGCGGCTGTGTCGGTCCTGATTATTGCCTGTCCCTGCGCGCTGGGGCTGGCCACGCCGATGTCGATAATGGTGGGGGTGGGCAAAGGCGCCCAGGCCGGGGTGTTAATCAAGAATGCCGAAGCCCTTGAGCGTCTTGAAAAAGTGGACACGCTGGTTGTCGACAAAACAGGCACGCTCACGGAAGGTTCGCCGACGGTGACAGGGATTATCAGTCTCAATCCGGGTGGGGAAACATCTCTTTTGCGTGTAACGGCCGCAGTGGAAAAAGGCTCGCAGCATCCGCTGGGTATGGCAGTAGTTAAAGCAGCACAGGAAAAGGGGATCGCAATACCCGCAGTCACTCATTTCAATGCGCCGTCGGGTAAAGGTGTCTCAGGCGATGTCGAAGGTCAACGGGTTGTTATTGGTAATGAACTGGCTATGCAGGAAAACAGTATCGTTATTGATAATCAAAAGGCCGTTGCGGATACGTTGCGGATGGAAGGCGCTACCGTTATCTATGTGGCCACAGACGGGCACCTTGCAGGCCTGATAGCTATCTCGGATCCCGTGAAAGCAACCACGCCGGATGCGCTTAAAGCTTTGCGTCAGGCGGGGATCCGCATCGTTATGCTCACCGGGGATAACCAGCTTACCGCTGAAGCAGTCGCACGGAAACTGGGAATAGATGAGGTTGAAGCCGGGATTCTGCCGGATGGCAAAAAAGCAGTGATAACCCGACTGAAAGCGTCTGGCCATGTGGTTGCGATGGCCGGAGACGGTGTGAATGATGCCCCGGCGCTGGCAGCGGCTGACGTGGGTATAGCCATGGGAACGGGTACAGATGTGGCAATTGAAAGTGCCGGAGTCACCCTTCTCAAAGGCGACTTGATGATACTGAACAGGGCCCGTCATCTGTCAGAAATCACCATGAAAAATATCCGACAGAATCTGTTTTTTGCATTTATCTACAACGCACTTGGCGTGCCTGTGGCTGCAGGTCTGCTTTATCCTGTGTATGGAATACTGCTGTCGCCAGTTATTGCGGCGGCGGCCATGGCTCTTTCCTCCGTCAGCGTCATTGTGAATGCGTTGCGTCTGAAAAGTGTCAGGCTCGGGAAATAACACTGAGTGAAGGGGCTGTTACGAACAGAAGGAGTCCAGTATGAAAAGTACCACCTATGCGCTTATTGCTGTCGCCGCGATCGCGGCATTTGCCCTCCTGCGCGAACACTGGTCACATGTGGCAGGTTACTGGCCATATCTGTTATTGCTGGTCTGCCCGCTAATGCATCTTTTCCACGGCCACGGAGGGCATGGAGATCATCAACATCAAGGAAGTGAAAACGATAAAAAAAATTAATCCGGCAGACGGGGCCGCGTCGCGGCCCCGTTATCAGTCCAGGTATCGTTCGTAGTCTCTGGCATGCGCAAAGGCATGCTGTTCAAGTTTGTTATCAGCGGGTGCCGCTGCCCGGAACGCCAGTGAGTTAACAGGATTGTTATTGATGACCAGCTCGTAATGCAGATGAGGACCGGATGAACGTCCGCTGTTACCGGATAACGCAATAGCGTCTCCCCGGGTAACCCTGGCCCCTTTAGTAACGAGTATTTTATTGAGGTGGAGATAGCGAGTTTTAACACCGGCTTTTCCCGTTACTTCAACAAAATATCCCATGGTACTGTTGTATTCGGCCCGGGTGATTTTTCCGTCGATGACGCTGACTATTTTCGTGTTCATGGGCATGGAATAATCAATGCCATTATGGGGACTCACTTTTCCCGATACCGGGTTAAGTCTTGCAGGATTGAAAGGCGAACTGAGTCTTGCTGTGGCCGGTAACGGATAATCGAGACTGCCTTTCCCGGAAGTATCGGAAAGGTTATAGAACTTTTTATCTGATATACGATACGCCGTGTAATTAAATGAACCGGACGTAAATTTATAGGCCACGACACGTGATTTTCCCGCTTTCTTTTGCAGTACGAGTTTTAATGATTCATTTTTTTTCAAATGCCGCAGATTAAACCGGGAAGGCAAGGAGCGCTGAAGAGTAGCGATCTCGTTCGATTCCAGCCCCGAGCGGGTGGCTGAAAGGTAGGCATTTTCTTTTACGACATCGGTAATGCTGCCAACTTACTGATTTAGTGTATGATGGTGATTTTAAGGTGCTTGCGTGGCTTCCATTTCCATCAGATGTCCTTCCTGCTCCGCTACTGAAGGCGTGGTGCGTAACGGCAAAAGCACTGCCGGACATCAGCGCTATCTCTGCTCTCATTGCCGTAAAACATGGCAACTACAGTTCACTTACACCGCCTCTCAGCCCGGTACGCACCAGAAAATCATTGATATGGCCATGAATGGCGTCGGATGTCGCGCCAGTGCACGCATTATGGGCGTTGGCCTCAACACGGTTTTACGTCACTTAAAAAACTCAGGCCGCAGTCGGTAACCTGGCGCATACAACCGGGCAGTGATGTGATTGTCTGCGCTGAAATGGACGAACAGTGGGGCTACGTCGGTGCTAAATCACGTCAGCGCTGGCTGTTTTACGCGTATGACAGGATACGGAGGACGGTTGTGGCGCACGTCTTCGGTGAACGCACTCTGGCCACACTGGAGCGTCTTCTGAGCCTGCTGTCGGCCTTTGAGGTCGTGGTATGGATGACGGATGGCTGGCCGCTGTATGAATCACGCCTGAAGGGAAAGCTGCACGTTATCAGCAAGCGTTACACTCAGCGCATTGAGCGACATAACCTGAATCTGAGACAACATCTGGCAAGGCTGGGACGGAAGTCACTGTCGTTCTCAAAATCGGTGGAGCTGCATGACAAGGTCATCGGGCATTATCTGAACATAAAACACTATCAGTAAGTTGGAGTCATTACCGGTTTAGTCTATGAATAAACATTAAATAATGTCTACTTCCACCAGAACCCCAAAGTGATCCGATACAACCGGATAAAAATCGTTATTAAAAATCACCTGATGCTGCTTTACCACCATCGGTTGATTACTAAGAACCAAATCAATGCGTAGCGCTTGGCTATTTTGTTCCCAACCGTCAATATTTTTAATTACAGTAGTTCCGGAGTCTTTTATTTCTGCTATTTCATAACAATCTATCAAACCGCACTGTAATACATAATCATAACCTTCATTGCGTATATGGCTTGGGTTGTTGAAATCGCCTAATAGAAAGCTCAACTCTGTTGATAATGTTGCCTTTATTCTGTTGAACTGGTCCTCAAATGAGCTCTCTGAGTCACTCCACCAGCCGCAATGACAATTATAAAGATTGAAATCACCTCGTTGAGAAGTGACCTTAATACGCACTGCTCGCCTATGTTTCCAAAAGTTCACATCATAGTTATCACTTAGGTCAATGACCTCATGCTCGACAATCGGCAGTCGCGTCAAGAATGCCAGTCCCTCTTGATATACGTCATAACTTTGATGAACGAAATCCCATGTAAGTTGGTAGTGATAGCCGTATTCCATGAGTTTTTTCTGTAATAAATATCCATAGTTATCAGCGAGCACGGTGTGATTAGTTAATATATTGGCATCAACAGCCGAGCTATTTTGATGTTGATTCACTTCCTGTAATGCAACGACATCGCACCCTTGCTCGATAATGGCTTGCGCTACCACATCCAACTTTTCTAGTTGTTTCTCTTCTTGCCAACTATGGGTATTTAGCGTCATTAACTTCATTTATTATTCACTTATTCATTGTAGCGAGTTAAACGCAGCTCAAGGCTGCGTTTCTCGAGGTTATTTTATCTAGGGTAGAGAATGAATTACGCAGGTTGTGCTGAAAACTTCTCAACTAATCTAGATTTAATGACATCCACTCCTGGACCATAAATAACTTGTACTCCCTGTTCTTTAATTACAGCACCAAGTGCTCCTGTCGGCTTCCATAATGCATATTCAGCAACCAACTGCGGGTCATTAACTGTAATGCGCAAGCGAGTCATACAAGCATCAATCTCAACAATATTGGCACGGCCACCTAAATTCTGAATAATAATGTCCATCTTCTCATCTTCTGACATGGATTCTGAACTTTCATCGAGGTAGTTACCCATACGGCCCGGTGTTGGCAATTTAAATTTGACAATGAGCACACGGAATAATCCATAGTTAACACCAAAGAAAACAATAGAAACCAATGCGAAGCGAACCAAATCACCACCGATTCCCGCTGAAACCATCATAGGTATACGAGTGAGTAACTCAATCAAACCAAAGGCATGTATACGTAGGTCCATCACATCGACCAACGCAAATGCAATCCCTGTTAATACCGCATGCGCAACATACAAAACAGGAGCAATAAACATAAACATGAATTCAATAGGCTCTGTCACACCGGTTAATAACACAGCAAGACACGCAGATAAAAACATTGGCTTGTATTGTGCGCGCTTATCACTATCAACACAGTGATACATCGCAAGTCCAATACCAATCAATGAAGACGCTGCGATAATAACTTGGCCCGCTTTAAAACGTGCTGGATGCACCGTATCTAATAGATGTTGGTAAGTTGTCGGATCGCTTAATTTAAGATTATTTAAATCGCTAACCCAAGCAAGCCATAGTGGATCTTGACCATAAACACTTGCCCCCGCATTCACCCCTGTTAAAAGCTCATAAGTACCACCCAACTCGGTGTAATTCATTGGAATAGTTAAAGTGTGGTGTAAACCAAATGGCAGTAATAAGCGCTCTAACGTACCATACAAGAAAGGAGCAGTGATCGGCGCAGTGTCTTTAGAGGTTGCAATCCATTGACCAAAATCATTAAGCGCACCTTGAATTAAAGGCCATACGATTGATAAAGCAAACGCAATAATCATCGAATAGAAAATAACAACAAAAGGTACAAAACGCTTACCGTTGAAAAATGCTAATGCCTGAGGTAAGCGAGCGAAGTCATGATAACGGTTAAATAAGTTGGCACCTAAATAGCCAGACATAATACCGATAAACACACCCATATTTAGAGCAGGAGCACCCAAAATATTAGTGAAGAATTGAGAGACAGGTAGCTCAGAACCAAATAGGCTCATCACAACCGCCTCGGGATCACTGAGCATAGCGTTATCCACGCCTAATATAACCACAGTGATACGGTTAATTAAGATGAAGGCGATCAGCGCGGCAAATGCTCCTCCTGCACGTTCTTTAGCCCATGATCCACCAATAGCGACAGCAAATAATAGGTGAAGATTAACTATGATCCCCCAGCCTATGTTTTCCATAATAGCGCCTAGTGTTTCAATGGCACCAATACCACCAGCATACATTGCGACAACTTTACCGAGTGATATCATGATACCAGCGGCTGGCATCACCGCGATAACAACGATAAGGGATTTCCCAAATCGTTGCCAAAAATCAAAAGATAGTAACTGACTCATAAATGATTCCTTGGTTTAAATGCAGGGTAGCCTTATCAAGGCCCTGCGATAAATATAATTTAGTGCTTTCTTGCAAATATATACGCAGCATAAGGTGGGGCAATTTGCGTCGCTATAAAATCTGAGCGAACGTGTTCATTGTTGACATTCTGATTATCAAGCATTAACTCGCCTAATTGCATGCGGTCGATATCAACGATGCTCTCTTGTGGACTTAAATTGGTAATAATGGTCCATGTCATATCTTGTGCAACACGTTGATAAGCATAGATATTAGGGTCGTTAGGTAGCAGCAATTGATAGCGGCCAACCACTAAACTTACATTTGACTTACGCAGAGCAATCAGCTGCTTATAGAAACTCAA
Organism: Leclercia adecarboxylata; assembly: GCF_006171285.1. Lineage (NCBI taxonomy): Bacteria > Pseudomonadati > Pseudomonadota > Gammaproteobacteria > Enterobacterales > Enterobacteriaceae > Leclercia > Leclercia adecarboxylata. Next base: position 57,994 of record NZ_CP040894.1, read on the forward strand.
AATCGAATTTGGATCTTTCTGTTGTTGCTCAACATTGATATCTGCGTACTGTTGATTGACGGAGAACCAAGGTTGCACCTCAGAAAAACCGGCAAAATCCTGCGCATTCCATTGCATTGGCAAGCGACTGTGGTCGCGAGATACTTGATTTAACAAGGCTAAGATGTCTGCATCGCTTTGACCTTGTTGAGATAGCTTTTGAATTAAATTTCTAGCAGACACATCATTAAATTCATCAAGAGAAGTAAACTGATGATTTACCATACCAATCTCTTGGCCCTGATAAATAAACGGAGTTCCTTTCATCAAGAAATAACAACTCGCTAACGCGGTAGCACTGGCATACCTAGAGGTAGGGTCGGCAAAAGTATCAATGCTACGAGCTTGATCGTGGTTTTCTAAATAAAGCGCATTCCAGCCTTTACCTTCTAATGCATCTTGCCAACGCGATAAAATGCGTTTGAACTCCACTAGATCTAAAGGCACGTTGCTTTGTTCTTCCGACCATAGCTTCATGTGTTCAAACTGAAAAATCATGTTGAAAACACCGCCTTGATCGTGCTCGGTCGCTTCGGCAACCCAAAGTAATGCATTGTCGGCAGTCACCCCATTAGCCTCACCAACTGTCACTATGTTAAAGGGATCAAACGCCTGCTCTTTTAACTCATGCAGATGTTTTTCAATCCCTGCCACATTCATATGATAATCAAACGAAGAGACATACTTTTCACCCTTTGGATTGGGTAAAGAAGGTAAACCTGGTTGTTTCTGAATATGGCTAATTGCATCCACACGGAAGCCATCAATACCACGCTCCAACCACCAATAAATCATTTTAAATAGTGCTTGTTTAACTTCAGGATTTTCCCAATTCAGATCAGGTTGTTTTTTTGAAAATAGGTGCAAGTAGTACTGTGCAGTTTTTTTATCATATTCCCATGCGCTGCCATGAAAAATACTTTCCCAGTTGTTTGGGTCGCAAGTCGGTTTTTCAGCGGTAGGCTCACAACCATCACGCCAAATATACCAATCGCGCTTAGGGCTATTTTTGTTATCTCGAGATTCAATGAACCATGGGTGCTCGTCGCTAGTGTGGTTGATCACTAAATCCATAATAATGCGAATGCCACGTTTATGAGCAGCACTGATTAGTTCATCCACATCCTCAAGGGTTCCAAAGTCAGGATGAATCGCTTGATAGTCACTAATATCGTACCCGTTATCATCATTAGGTGATGCATAGAATGGGCAAATCCATATTAAATCAATGCCCAAATCAGCAAGATAATCGAGCTTAGCAATGATGCCATTGATGTCACCAATACCGTCCTGGTTTGTATCATAAAAACTACGGGGATAAATTTGGTAGGCGGTTGCTTTCTTCCACCACGCGAGTGGTTTTGAGTGCATATTAGGAGCGAGTGTCATCGGTTATACTATATGTGTTATCGTTAACATATATAGTTAAGTAGAACCGATTTGGACTCAACACAATTTCAGAGGAATTGTGAGCTTTCTCTCATCTTTATGTCGAATGTGCCTTCAACAGAACTGAAATCGCGCTTGAGCAATTTTTTGACAGCTTGGTAGCCCACTTGATAGTAGTTAAAAGCGACAGTCGTCAGGCTCGGGACTAACAAATCGCTGTAGTCATAGTCACCCATGCCTACAATCCATACGTTATGACCGATCTTGAGTTGCTGTTCTTTGGCGCGACGATATAAACGAATGGCAATATTATCGGTGGCACAAAAGTAGACATGATTAGGCTGTAATTGAACGGCCTGATAGCCAGCTTTGTCCTCCGAGTTGGCTAGGGCTTGTAGTGATAAATTCAACTCAGGGACGGTGTCGGTAATAGTGGCTTGCATCAACTTAGTGCGGCTAGAAAGCATACGCTCATCATAAATATAATGTACGGCAGCCAGCGGTGCCTGCTGCTGTTTTAACTGAGTGATGGTGTGGGAGACGAGGGCTTTAATCGCTGCATGATCGGGGTAATATAAACAGCAATGGTGGGGGGTATTTTTGCCAATAAATACCACATTGTCTAAGGTTCGATAAAAAGTCTCTTCGACACTGTGCTTTGACGCAATAATAATCGTGCCCAATGCATTTAAGCCGTTAAACTCTCTCACAGCTTGGCATTCTGACTCATGGTTAAACCCTGTGGCATGAAACAGCATTCGTACTTGTGATTCATTGGCAGCAGCCAGCGCCCCTTTAATCACTAAACTGGTCGTATATGACTCAATACGAGGCGCGATGAAACCAATAATATTGGATTGGCTACGAATGGAGCGAGCAAATATATTAGGCGTGTAATGACTCTCTTTGACGATGGCATCAATTTTAAGGCGGTTCTCTTCCGAGACATAACCGCCATTAAAGTAACGCGACACAGTCATTGTTGAAATTCCAAGCTGCCTTGAAATCTCAGCCATGGTCATTTTTTTACTCATTACCTATTTCCTTCAATAATGCACTATTGCCATATCTCCAAGTGACTTCAAGATACAGAATTCAGAGTTGAGTCACTTGGGCATAGTATCCAATATATTGGCTAACAACACAGTAAATAAAACTGGGTGGACGTATGAGTGTTTAATTTTCACTCACAAGATTTAGACCTGAACTCAAGACCAAGGAGCGAGCGGTAATGCTGCCAACTTACTGATTTAGTGTATGATGGTGATTTTAAGGTGCTTGCGTGGCTTCCATTTCCATCAGATGTCCTTCCTGCTCCGCTACTGAAGGCGTGGTGCGTAACGGCAAAAGCACTGCCGGACATCAGCGCTATCTCTGCTCTCATTGCCGTAAAACATGGCAACTACAGTTCACTTACACCGCCTCTCAGCCCGGTACGCACCAGAAAATCATTGATATGGCCATGAATGGCGTCGGATGTCGCGCCAGTGCACGCATTATGGGCGTTGGCCTCAACACGGTTTTACGTCACTTAAAAAACTCAGGCCGCAGTCGGTAACCTGGCGCATACAACCGGGCAGTGATGTGATTGTCTGCGCTGAAATGGACGAACAGTGGGGCTACGTCGGTGCTAAATCACGTCAGCGCTGGCTGTTTTACGCGTATGACAGGATACGGAGGACGGTTGTGGCGCACGTCTTCGGTGAACGCACTCTGGCCACACTGGAGCGTCTTCTGAGCCTGCTGTCGGCCTTTGAGGTCGTGGTATGGATGACGGATGGCTGGCCGCTGTATGAATCACGCCTGAAGGGAAAGCTGCACGTTATCAGCAAGCGTTACACTCAGCGCATTGAGCGACATAACCTGAATCTGAGACAACATCTGGCAAGGCTTGGACGGAAGTCACTGTCGTTCTCAAAATCGGTGGAGCTGCATGACAAGGTCATCGGGCATTATCTGAACATAAAACACTATCAGTAAGTTGGAGTCATTACCTACGACATCGGTAGAATACATTTACTGGAATTCGCCGTTAGCATGAACACTGCGGCGTATGCTAGGGGTTTTCAGGAGGCGTGTCATCTGTCAGTTAATCGGGAGCACCGTTGATGGTCGTCATTTTTGTAACATATCTTGTTTCCCGTTTGCTCCTGAAGCTCTGGGAACTGTATGACCAGCCCGACGGTGATGATTAACGGGACTGAAACAGGTTACGGCAGAGCAATATGGGGCTCATGTCCTGCTACGTAACCCGTCAGTAAAGCCCTGCTGCGCACCTGACGCTAAGCACTAACCCGCCTGCAGTTACCTGGTCGAATACAGCCCGCGAAGCTTTCTTGCCTGCGTCTGATGTGCTTCCGCACCGGCATTATTGACCTGCTCATGCACGAGAGCGGCTTTTTCTCCGGCATTCAGTTCGTTAAAAGAAGAAGACGAGGTCTTTGAATTTGCATCACTGCCGGACAGCATTTTTTTATGTTCCTCAATCATTTTCTGATGCGCATAGGACGCGCTGTTGTTCATAAATGAATGAGCAACAATGGCCCTTTCATGTTCATTCATTTCAGAGAATGAGGGCGTGTTGTTTTTATTAACCCTGTCCGGTAAGTTTTCATGCGTCGAGGAATTCACATGACTGACGGCTGAGGCATTATTAACAAATCGATGTGCTTCATGGGCAATATCACTGGACTGAGCAAAAGCTGCCCCACAAAATAAAGCTGTAAACGCAGTGGTCGTGATTAATATATTCATGTGTAATTACCTTCTGAGGTACATAAAAGATGTCCTTATGATCATATATAAAAATAATCAACCTGTGGGGAAGATGACGTAAATGTAATACAGCTATGTACATTACACGATTGTAATGAATTTGTTTCTTAAGGTGTGCTAGATTCATTTCATTGTAAGTGGATGAACCAGTAATTTAATTTAAATCGGTTCTCGAATTCTGTCAGTAACCATACTTTAAATAAGGGAATGCGCATGCTGTTGAAAACGTCTCGACGAACTTTCCTGAAGGGGTTAACCCTCTCTGGCGTAGCCGGAAGTCTTGGCGTATGGAGTTTCAATGCGCGTTCCAGTCTGAGCCTGCCAGTTGCCGCATCCCTGCAGGGTACTCAGTTTGACCTGACCATTGGTGAAACGGCCGTCAATATCACGGGCAGTGAGCGTCAGGCCAAAACAATCAATGGAGGCCTGCCGGGGCCCGTTCTTCGCTGGAAAGAAGGTGACACCATTACCCTGAAGGTCAAAAACCGTCTTAATGAACAGACGTCCATTCACTGGCACGGCATTATTCTTCCGGCCAATATGGATGGTGTTCCGGGGCTGAGTTTTATGGGCATAGAGCCTGATGATACCTACGTTTACACCTTTAAGGTTAAGCAGAACGGGACTTACTGGTACCACAGCCATTCCGGTCTGCAGGAACAGGAGGGGGTATACGGTGCCATTATCATCGATGCCAGGGAGCCAGAACCGTTTGCTTACGATCGTGAGCATGTGGTCATGTTGTCTGACTGGACCGATGAAAATCCTCACAGCCTGCTGAAAAAATTAAAAAAACAGTCGGATTACTACAATTTCAATAAACCAACCGTTGGCTCTTTTTTCCGCGACGTGAATACCAGGGGGCTGTCAGCCACCATTGCCGATCGGAAAATGTGGGCTGAAATGAAAATGAATCCGACTGACCTCGCGGATGTCAGTGGCTACACCTACACCTATCTCATGAACGGGCAGGCCCCGCTGAAAAACTGGACCGGACTGTTCCGTCCCGGTGAAAAGATACGCTTACGGTTTATCAACGGCTCGGCAATGACCTATTTCGATATCCGTATCCCCGGGCTGAAAATGACGGTCGTGGCTGCAGATGGCCAGTATGTAAACCCGGTTACCGTTGACGAATTCAGGATTGCCGTTGCCGAAACCTATGATGTCATTGTGGAGCCTCAGGGTGAGGCCTATACCATCTTCGCACAATCCATGGACAGGACCGGTTACGCTCGAGGGACACTGGCCACGAGAGAGGGGTTAAGTGCTGCCGTTCCCCCCCTCGATCCCCGTCCTCTGTTGACCATGGAAGATATGGGTATGGGGGGAATGGGACATGATATGGCAGGAATGGACCACAGCCAGATGGGAGGCATGGATAACAGCGGAGAGATGATGTCTATGGACGGTGCTGACCTTCCGGATAGCGGGACATCCTCCGCGCCCATGGATCACAGCAGCATGGCCGGTATGGATCATTCCCGGATGGCCGGAATGCCGGGTATGCAAAGTCATCCTGCGTCAGAAACGGATAACCCACTGGTTGATATGCAGGCGATGAGCGTCTCTCCGAAATTAAATGATCCGGGTATTGGTCTTCGAAATAACGGAAGAAAGGTTCTCACGTACGCGGATTTGAAAAGCCGCTTTGAGGATCCTGACGGACGTGAACCTGGCCGTACCATAGAACTGCATTTAACCGGCCACATGGAAAAGTTTGCCTGGTCATTTAACGGAATCAAGTTTTCAGATGCCGCACCGGTGCTGCTGAAATACGGTGAGCGGCTCAGGATCACGCTGATCAACGATACCATGATGACTCACCCCATTCACCTGCATGGTATGTGGAGCGATCTGGAAGATGAAAACGGTAATTTCATGGTTCGTAAACACACAATAGATGTTCCCCCTGGTACAAAACGCAGTTACAGAGTGACAGCAGATGCGCTTGGCCGCTGGGCGTATCACTGCCATTTGCTCTATCACATGGAAATGGGAATGTTTCGTGAAGTCCGGGTGGAGGAATGATGCGAATGAAGAGAAATTTGAAGGCCATACCTGTTCTGGTCGCCGGTTTGTTTACCTCACAGCTTTCTATTGCGGCGGGCTCCGTCTCTGCAGATCCCCACGCCGGGCACGACATGTCTGCCATGCAGATGCCAGCAGATGAGAATTTCACTGAGATGACGTCAATGGAGCCCATTGTAACTGAGAGCAGAACGCCAATTCCGCCTGTTACCGATGCCGACCGGAAGGCTGCATTCGGCAATTTACAGGGGCATGCGATTCACGACAGTGCGATTAATTATCTGGTTCTGCTGGATCAACTGGAATGGCAACGGTCGGATAACACCAACAATTTCAGCTGGAGTGTTAACAGCTGGATTGGAGGCGACACAGATCGGATTTGGCTAAAGAGTGAAGGTGAACGAAGCAATGGGGAAACGGAGGCGGCTGAAGCGCAGTTACTCTGGGGACATGCGGTTGGCCCATGGTGGGATTTGGTTGCGGGTGTCAGGCAGGATTTCAGACCTGCTTCTGCCCGGACCTGGGCTGCTGTCGGTTTTCAGGGGCTGGCACTCTATAATTTTGAGTCTGAAATTACGGGTTTTGTCAGTAATGGCGGAAAAGCAGCCCTTCGTCTGGGAGGAGAATACGACGTTTTACTGACTAACCGGCTCATACTCCAGCCATCCTATGAGGTGAATTTCTACAGTCAGGATGATGAATCGCGGGGTCGCGGCAGGGGACTGACTGACACAGAGCTGGGGCTCCGGCTGCGCTATGAAATACGCCGTGAGTTTGCACCCTATATAGGCGTTTCCTGGAATCAACTTTACGGGAAAACATCCGATATGGCGAAAAGAGAAGGTGAGAAAGACCATCAGGTAGTATTCCTGGCGGGAGCCAGAATCTGGTTTTAACGCACTGATATAAAACACTCAACTAAACAGGTAAATAAAATGTCGATTTTAAATAAAGCCATTCTTACAGGTGGCCTCGTTATGGGCGTTGCTTTCTCTGCTATGGCCCATCCGGAATTAAAAAGCTCTGTGCCACAGGCTGATTCAGCCGTAGCGGCCCCGGAAAAGATTCAGCTTAATTTCTCGGAAAATCTGACCGTGAAATTCTCAGGTGCAAAATTAACGATGACGGGTATGAAAGGCATGTCATCACATTCTCCGATGCCGGTCGCGGCAAAAGTGGCGCCAGGCGCTGACCCTAAATCGATGGTCATTATTCCGCGAGAGCCTTTACCCGCTGGCACTTATCGTGTTGACTGGCGCGCGGTTTCTTCAGATACGCACCCTATTACCGGTAATTACACCTTTACAGTGAAGTAATATTATGAACGACCTGATTATGATTGTTATTCGTTTTCTTCTTTATCTGGATTTGATGGTAATATTTGGATTGCCATTTTTTCAGATATATGGAATAAGTGGTGTCAGACATGAAACCTATAACCTGACTAATTTCAGGTCGTTTATAACCTTTGCTGTTGTTACAGGCATCATTCTTACTGGCATTAATATGCTCCTGGTATCTAATGCCATGAGTGGAGTAACTGACCTCAGAGAATTATCCATCCATGTTATCGAGATGGTGATAGAAGAAACTGATGTGGGTATTAGCTGGATTGTCAGGCTCTGTGCCCTGTTTACCACACTCGGTGCTTTGTTCCTTTACACTAATAAGAGAGTATTGTCCTGCCTGCTGATGACGATGAGTGGGGGCGTGGCGCTGGCTACACTTGCCTGGGGAGGACACGCCGTTATGCATGACGGTCTGCATTACTATCTCCATTTACTGAGCGATCTGACCCATCTCGGCGCTGCAGGTGCCTGGACAGGTGCTCTGGTTGCATTTGCTATCCTGCTGATGCGCAGAAACGAGCATAATGCACAGAGCGTCATTGTGATATCTGACTCCCTGGCAAAATTTGCCACGGCAGGAACGGTGATTGTTGTAGCCCTGATCCTGAGTGCGCTGGTCAACTATCTGTATATTGCTGAGGGTAACTTAACTCCCTTATTCAACAGTTCCTGGGGGAGGATATTGCTTGCCAAGACGGCTCTGTTTGTTCTGATGCTTCTTCTGGCTGCAGCAAACCGGTTTCACCTGGGTCCCCGGCTTGAAGTTATGGTCAGGGAAGGGAATTATGATCGCAGCGTTGCCCTGATGCGAAACAGCATCCTGACAGAATTCGTTGTTGCGATTATCATTCTGGGCGCCGTAGCGTGGCTCGGAATGCTTGCTCCGTCTCAGGTCAGCTAGGGGACAGCCAAAGCTCATGCGTGAGATTTTTACTTTCATATCAGCGAGTTGACCATGCAGCGTATTTTAATCGTTGAAGACGAACAAAAAACAGGTCGTTACCTGCAGCAGGGACTGGTTGAGGAAGGCTATCAGGCCGATCTCTTTAATAATGGCCGCGATGGTCTCGGGGCCGCGTCGAAGGGACAGTATGATTTGATAATACTGGACGTGATGCTGCCTTTCCTCGACGGGTGGCAAATCATCAGCGCACTGAGGGAGTCCGGGCACGAAGAACCGGTCCTGTTTTTAACCGCAAAGGACAACGTGCGGGACAAAGTGAAAGGACTGGAGCTTGGCGCAGATGACTACCTGATTAAGCCCTTTGATTTTACGGAGCTGGTTGCACGTGTAAGAACCCTGCTGCGCCGGGCACGCTCGCAGGCCGCAACAGTCTGCACCATCGCCGATATGACCGTTGATATGGTGCGCCGGACCGTGATCCGTTCGGGGAAGAAGATCCATCTCACCGGTAAAGAATACGTTCTGCTTGAGTTGCTGCTGCAACGCACCGGAGAAGTGTTACCCAGGAGTCTTATCTCGTCCCTGGTCTGGAACATGAATTTTGACAGTGATACGAATGTGATTGATGTCGCCGTGAGACGTCTGAGAAGTAAAATTGATGATGACTTTGAGCCAAAACTGATCCATACCGTTCGCGGTGCCGGATATGTCCTGGAGATCAGAGAAGAGTGAGGTTCAAAATTTCCCTGACCACACGCCTGAGCCTGATTTTTTCTGCGGTGATGCTTACGGTATGGTGGTTATCAAGTTTTATCCTGATTAGCACCCTTAATGGCTATTTCGATAATCAGGACCGCGATTTTCTGACAGGTAAACTTCAGCTCACCGAAGAGTTTCTTAAAACAGAGACGTTCCGGAACAAAACGGATATTAAGTCATTATCAGAAAAAATAAACGATGCGATGGTAGGGCACAATGGTTTATTCATTTCTATAAAAAACATGGAAAATGAAAAAATTGTTGAACTCTATGCCAAAAATTCTGTTGTTCCAGCGGTCCTGCTTAATAAGTCGGGTGATATTCTCGACTATATGATCCAGACGGAAGAAAATAACACCGTGTACCGCAGTATCTCGCGGCGGGTTGCCATGACGCCGGAACAGGGTAAAAGCAAACATGTCATCATTACGGTTGCCACGGATACTGGGTATCACACCCTGTTTATGGACAAACTCAGTACCTGGCTGTTCTGGTTCAATATCGGTCTGGTCTTTATTTCTGTTTTTCTGGGCTGGCTGACCACACGTATTGGTCTGAAACCGTTACGGGAAATGACCAGTCTGGCTTCCTCCATGACTGTACACAGCCTGGATCAGCGTCTAAATCCCGATCTGGCTCCGCCGGAAATCTCTGAGACCATGCAGGAGTTCAATAATATGTTTGATCGCCTGGAGGGGGCATTCCGGAAACTGTCAGATTTCTCGTCTGACATCGCGCATGAGCTGCGCACACCAGTCAGTAATCTGATGATGCAGACGCAGTTTGCACTGGCTAAGGAAAGGGATGTTTCGCATTACCGCGAAATTTTATTCGCTAACCTGGAAGAACTGAAAAGGTTGTCACGAATGACCAGTGACATGCTTTTTCTGGCACGTTCAGAGCATGGTCTGCTGCGGCTGGATAAACATGATGTGGATCTGGCAGCCGAACTGAATGAATTACGTGAGTTGTTCGAGCCCCTGGCAGACGAAACAGGAAAGACAATCACGGTTGAAGGAGAGGGCGTTGTTGCCGGAGACAGCGATATGCTCCGACGTGCTTTCAGTAACCTGCTTTCCAATGCAATCAAGTATTCTCCCGATAACACCTGTACAGCGATACACCTTGAGCGTGACAGTGACTGTGTGAACGTGATGATTACGAATACGATGTCCGGCCAGGTTCCCGCTAATCTGGAACGTTTGTTTGACCGGTTCTATCGCGCAGACTCATCAAGGTTCTACAACACGGAAGGCGCGGGGCTGGGATTATCAATTACAAGGTCGATCATTCATGCTCACGGCGGCGAGCTGTCAGCAGAACAGCAGGGGCGGGAAATTGTGTTCAGTGTGCGTCTGTTAATGGATTAATACCGTTATTCAGGAGAAACCCGGAAGGTGACAAAAATGTCATCGTTCAGTCACGCGATAAACAGAGGCGGTTTTTTATAATCAGCCATAAATCAGGACAGCGTGATAATTCAATCGCCCGGTTCCTGGCGTGATGATCAACCAGCCCTGAGATCAAATGCTTTCTCTGTTATAAGCATTGATTGTTCGGGTATGAAAACACCGGAGACCCAACCATGAAAAAGATCCTTGTATCCTTTATTGCCATGATGGCTGTCGCTTCATCTGCCTGGGCTGCAGAGACAATGAACATGCATGACCAGGTAAATAATGCCCAGGCGCCTGCCCATCAGATGCAATCATCCGCTGAAAAAAGTGCAGTTCAGGGGGAGAGCATGAAAATGATGGATATGAGCGGTCACGATCAGGCCGCAATGTCCCATGAAATGATGCAAAACGGCAATTCTGCTGCCCATCAGGACATGGCTGAAATGCATAAAAAAATGATGAAATCCAAGCCAGCAGCTTCTAACGAAACAGCAAAATCATTTTCCGAAATGAACGAGCATGAGAAAGCCGCTGTTGTGCATGAGAAGGCGAATAATGGTCAATCTTCCGTTATTCATCAGCAGCAGGCTGAAAAGCATCGCAGCCAGATCACCCAGAATTAACCCGCAGCTCCACTTGTTAGACCCTCATTTGACGCCGAAGTCACTGGCTTACGCTCCCGTCCGGGAGCGTTTTTTTAAACCAAATGAAAGATTATGTCTGTGTATGATTAATCGTAGTCTGCGGCCTGTTATGAACTAAATGAACGACGGACTAAATTTAACATAAGATAGATTACACGAACTAAGCTATTGATTTTATTTACAAAAAAAGAAGTCAGCATGACAGTGGTTGTTTATCTCCAGGGATCATGCCTGGCAGAGTCCTGAGACTGGCTGAGAATACGGATGATCGTGACCACAGAATGTGATGACACAAAATAAAGCATGTGCTGTTCCACCGGTAACGAGAAGATATCCTCTCCAAGCTCTGCACGCTGTGTTCCGATCTCGTGCATTGCCAGCACGTCAAATACTGCCGCTATCCGGCCGATATACTCATCCGCCTGGACAACCCCGAATTGTCTGAAACTGTAATCCCAGATAGCCTCCAGATCTTCTTCCGCTTTTGGTGTCAGCTCAATTTCTTTCATTTGCCGCCCTGGCTTTAACATTCATCAGGAAAGCATCCTTGTCCCATGGCTTCGCGTCGCCGCTGCTAATCCCTTCGGCCAGTAGATCGCGTAATTCCTGCAGACGGGATTGAGCCTGCTTCTCACGTAATAAACGTAGTGCATCGCGCATGACCTCACTCTGGGTGCGGTAATCCCCTGCCTTGACCAGGGAATCGATAAACTCACGTAGCTCATCGCCAACATCAACCGTCATCGTACGGGCCATATCGCCTCCAACTTGTAATGTAAGATTTGTTCTTACATTAGTATATCAACTTCCCCTCCTCCTTCAATCTCCGGCATTTGCATAAAAGACCTCTCGCTTAAAATCGGAGGATCCGACTTTTGCCTTTTTTCGGATCTCACCGAAAAAAGAGAGAAAAGCGGATAGGTATGACGTATCCATATGCCGGGGATCTGCATAAGCATAAAGGCCGGTTGGCTAGGAGGAAAATCATGAGAACCGTATCCATTTTTAAAAACGGCAATAACCGTGCAATCCGTCTGCCCCGCGGCCTGGATTTTGAGGGGGTGAGCAAGTTGGAGATCGTCCGGGAAGGGGACAGCATCATTCTGCGTCCCGTCCGGCCGACCTGGGGCTCGTTCGCGCAGCTCGAGAAAGCCGATCCGGACTTTATGGCGGAGCGCGAGGACGTTGTCACCGATGAGGGACGATTTGACCTGTGAACAAAACGTATATACTGGACACCTGTATCTGCTCGTTTATCATGTGCGAGCAGCCGGAAGCCGTCCTGAAGCGCCTGGAGCAGGCGGTGCTGCGCAACCAACGCATCGTGATCTCGGCCATTACCTATTCCGAGATTCGCTTCGGCACCACCGGCCCGAAGGCCTCGCCGCGCCACACTGAGCTGGTTGACGCGTTCTGCGCCCGCCTCGATGCCATTCTGCCCTGCGACAGCCCCGCGGTTGATGCGACTACAGGAATCAAGGTGGCGCTGCGCCTCGCCGGCACCCCGATCAGGCCGAAAGACACGGCGATCGCCGGGCATGCCATTACCGCCGGTGCCATTCTGGTGACGGACAATGTGATAGGGTTTGAGCGGGTGCCGGGCCTGTTACTTGAAGACTGGGTAAAATAAAACAAAAGTGAAAGGACTTAAGGTATGAGTGAACTGAAAATCGACAACCCAGCTCTGCGACTGCTCGAAATTCTTGAACAAGGTAAACATCATCAGGCTTCGGCTACCTGTCGCGAAGTCTGGAAAGTACTGCTGCAGGCGCAGAATCTGTCTGAGCACCAGTTACTTTCCCGGCTGGCTCGAGTCATGGAACTTCCGGAGCGGATAGAGCAGGTGAGGGAAGACCATTTTTCTTCACTCCGGAATAAATCTAACTACTGGAGAGGCCAGATCGAGATTGCATTTACTTCACAGACTTTGAATGGACGCTGGGATTCATTTAAAAATCATATAGATGAAAGAACCCTGTCCGAACTGAGCCTGTTATCCGATGTTTTTGAAACGCGGGGCGCTCATGCCGGCATTGCTTCAAAAGAAATCGAATCACTGCTGGCAAGAATTACAGAACTTCGCAGCGAGATACGCAGTGCGAAACTTCCTCTCACGATGAAAACTATGCTTCTCAGGCAGCTATTTCAGATTCAGGAAGCGCTGGAATCCTATAGTATTTCAGGAATAGAACCCATCATGGATGCAGTTCAGTCCACACTGGGGCTTGCCGTCATTGATCCAAAGTACAAACAAGAAATCAAATCAGGTTCAGGAAGCCAATTTGGCGACAGAATTTCCTCCCTGCTTGGGGATGTAGCAAATGTCGTGACCGTGGCCGGTGCATTATCCGCTCTGCCTGCTGCTATTCAATCAGCACTCAACCTACTAGGTCAATAAATCATACCTTTGACGCCCTTAATTAAGGGCGCTCCATGTGGATAAAGCTTATTTCCGCGATACTCGGTGGCTGCATCAAAAATCCGACATATCATCGAATGGTTCATGAGGCGTGGATTTGACAATATTTGAACCCTGATTGATAGCCGTCTTATCGGTTTTAAACTTCACGCCAGTAATTTTATGGTAGACCATACCGTCAGTTTTCATACTCAGCGTATCGCTAGTGTCGTTCGTAGAAGAGAATAAGCCCATGTACCGCGACCGCGATTTTTTTGGTTCCTCAACAATCAGCTGAATATCCGGACTGAACGCATATCTATCATCATCAACGTATTCATACAGCTCAACATTAAAGCTCCGTGATGAATCGGAAGAGTATCGTACACCGGAGGACATATTAAACAGAACGACATTATATCCGGTGCCAACGTCCTCATCGTCGGCGTAAACTTGCGTTGATTTGAAGCTGACACCATCGAGGTTAAACTTTTTCCGATCACCGAGATAATCAGCCACTACTTGAGTGATCAAATAATCACTATCCAATCTTTTTCCGAAAGCAGGAAGCGTCAGTTTGCGGGAAAGCGTTCTGAAAAATACGGCACGCTCACTGGTTTGCCGGGTGAGGGGATCAAATTTACTCCCGGAGCCGAAACTGAGCGAATCAAGTGATGAAATATCCAGCACCTTCAGCTTACGTAGCGGGACAAACGGGGCTGTTATTACAATGCTGCCCACGGGCGGTCTGACCTCTGCAATGGCAACTTCTACGGAGGTAGCGCCATAAAAGACTGAGATACCCTGCGCATTCATTCGACCCGAGCGTGCCAACAACGATGGAGGAGGTCCGAAATTTTTTTCGGGCTGCGCGAGGGCTAGTTTTACCTCTTCAAGGTCTTCAAAAACCCGAGCACGATATAAATAGTTCTCTTCAGACAGTATTTTGATCGGAGAGTCTCTGTTTCTGGTTTTCAGCTTGTCGATATCATAAAATAGTGAATCAAGAAACTCCTTCACCTCACGGTTAAAATAACGCGTCTCCTTAAGAAGTGATTTTGTGACTGTACCCCAAGTATCATCCAGTTCTCCAGAAGAATAGTCTTTAGATCGGTATAAAAAATCTTCATTGTATACCCCTGCATGATAGTCATAATAGTCGTTGAATTCCTCGCAAAGCCCGGAATAGATATCTTCAGCCACCTCATAATCAACACCCAATTCTTCGCAAATGACTTCCTGTGCGCTCTCTCCACGTCCGGTGCCATACATATCTTCATAAACATCATAGTAATAATTGAATACTTCATTCATCATTTTGAAGATATCTTCGAGAGGAATATTTTTACGCCTCCGATGACAGTATGAGCACGACTGAGTGACATCGCCGTTACTTCTAATGTGCTTACTAACATAATTATCATTAACACAATGATGGCAAATAAATTTTTCTTCCAACATGATGAATCCATTTTTGATGTTTTGTTATCAGTTACTTTCCAGTAAATCACAATTATGTCAAGCAGATGGCCGCTCATAGATTAATGTAAAAAAAGAGAAAAATCAGGATTGCAGGTGATTATATAAATATATCGGATGTTATTCGATTAAGCCAGAAATCGGAGTTGTGTGGCGGGAAACATACAGCTAGCCGCCCCGCTTCTGAACGATGAACAGGCGCGCGTCTTGACGGAGCAGCGCGCGATGGAGGTCCGGGTTCTGCCCCTATTCCTGTGTAGCTAGGCTGATGAGGCTGAAGATCGACCGGTGAAGTTTGACAGTGGCCCACACCAGGCGTGTCGGGGCGACTACTTTATCCGTCTCGACGTAACCACTTGCGTGCAGCTGTGGAGCATTGCCGGGCAGGTGACGCGCCTGGCGAGCCCCTACAGATCGCAACCTGGCTACAGGTCTGCCACGATGCGGGTATTGCGGTCCGGATACAGATCAAAGAAAGCGCCACGCCAAAGGAGGGTGCGATGAACGTTACCGCGCCGGGGGACCGGACGCCTACCTTGCACCGCCAGCTGGACGTCGCGCTTCAGGCCGGGCTGAACGAAGAGGTTAGGCAGGTAGCTTTAACTCCAATGCATTGATTTTTTTATAATGTTGTGCGAACCAATGGTGTAACTCCAATAGTCTGATGTAACTTTTAACCCATGTTAGTGATGCCACTTTTTCTGGCATAAAGGAGCCAATCCTCAGCCATGGCGACATCAGAGGGGTCCGCTTGGAAAACGGATCTATGGTCACTCCCGTTTTTGCAACACCGATTTTGACGACAAGTTGGCTTGCTTGAATCTATCCGGCGTCTGAATGGGATTTTATTCCCGCGCCTTGATGAGTTCCGCGCCTGATGAACCTCCAGAAAATATACGGCTTCAATGAGCCTTTCCGTTTTACAGGTTCCTCAACAGGCCGGTGGGCCGTTAGTATCATCAATATCAGTATTCGCAAAACCAGATCAGTAATTCTTTAAACCGGTGTATTTCTGCCGTTATGCTACATAAGTTTGCTGTCGTGCCGTTAGGGCCCAGGCTATTCTGGCCAGCTTATTTGCCAGAGCACAAGTGACGACAAAGTTGCTTTTCCGGCACAGTAAATCCCTGACCCAATCGGCCAATTTGCCAGACTGGTGTTCCAGTTTTTGTATGAATACCCTGGCACATTGAACCAACAAAGTTCGGATCTTTTTATTACCTCGCTTACTAATTCCCAGCAATGTCGTCCTACCTCCCGTGCTGTACTGCCGAGGTACAAGCCCTGTTGCCGCCGCAAAGTCACGGCTGCTGGCGTACTGCTTCCCGTCGCCAATCTCAGTTGAAATAGTACTCGCTGTCAGTGTTCCGACGCAGGGAATGCTCAGCAAGCGCTGTCCAACCTCATCTTCGTCCAACTTTCGTTTCAACTGGGATTCCAAATCTTTAATCTGCTCAACAAGATAGTGATAATGCTGTTGTAATTTCAGCAATAACTGGCTGAGGTAAAGAGGCAAACTATTATCCTCAAGAATGGTACTCAGTCGGCTAATAACGGCAGCTCCTCGGGGAACGCTAATGCCAAATTCCAGCAGAAAAGCATGCATTTGATTGGTTGTTTTTACCTTATCCTGAACCAGGGATTCACGGACACGATGCAGAGCCCGCATTGCCTGCTGAGATTCCGTTCTGGGCTGCACAAAACGCATAGACGGACGCGATGCAGCTTCACAAATAGCTTCGGCGTCGACAAAGTCGTTTTTATTGCTTTTAACGAACGGGCGGACAAATTGTGGTGATATCAGCTTTGGGGAATGCCCCAACTCTTCCAACTTGCGTGCCATAAAGTGAGAACCGCCACAGGCTTCCATTGCGATGGTTGTAGCGGGGCATGTCGCCAAAAATTCGATCAACTTTGGCCGGGTAAATTTTTTACGGTAAACAGCCTTCCCGCGACGATCCTGGCAATGAATATGGAAAGAGTTTTTACCCAGATCGATACCAATGAGCGCAATGTTTTCCATGATAGTTCTCCGAATGAAAGCCTGT
>NZ_CP040895.1 GCF_006171285.1 Leclercia adecarboxylata
ATGGATAAGTTGCTGAACAAAAAGATAAAAGTTAAGCAGTCTAACGAGCTTACCGAAGCTGCTTACTACCTCTCGCTAAAAGCAAAGCGCGTTCTCTGGTTATGTCTTATGCAGACGTATTTCACAGCTTCAGTAAGCGAAGATGATGATGAGATGGCTGTACTCGGTGACTCTACTTTCAAAGTAAAGGTGGCTGACTATGAGCAAATTTTTCAGGTAAGCCGTAACCAGGCTATCAAGGATGTTAAAGAAGGCGTGTTTGAGTTAAGCCGTTCTGCGGTAATCTTTTACCCGAAAGAAGGAAGTTTTGACTGCGTCGCGCGCCCCTGGCTAACAGAGGCTGGCAGCCGATCAGCTCGTGGTATCTGGGAAATCGAATTTAACCATAAACTCCTGCGGTACATTTACGGCCTGACGAACCAGTTCACCACCTACTCGCTCCGCGATTGTGGCAGTCTTCGAAATCCACGGACGATCCGCCTTTATGAAAGTCTTGCTCAATTCAAATCTTCAGGCTTATGGGTTACTACTCATGCTTGGTTAAATGACCGTTTCCTTTTGCCGGAATCCCAACAGAAGAACTTGGCAGAGTTGAAACGATCTTTCCTTGATCCTGCACTCAAGCAGATAAATGAGAAAACACCTTTACTTGCTAAGTATAGTATTGATGATTCAGGAAAATTTCTGTTCTCAATAATTGATAAGCAAAATCCCGTCTGACATAAATCAGCACACATGAGCCTGTCATTTGACAAATTTTTGTCATGAAGATGGGCGAATTTCCACACAGCACCGGCGCCCGGCAAGGTGGGCGGATTCCCACACGGCACCGGCGCCCGGCAAGGTGGGCGGATTCCCACACGGCACCGGCGCCCGGCAAGGTGGGCGGATTCCCACACGGCTCCGGCGCCCGGCAAGGTGGGCGGATTCCCACACGGCACCGGCGCCCGGCAAGGTGGGCGGATTCCCACACGGCTCCGGCGCCCGGAAAGGGTGGGCGGATTTCCACACAGCACCGGCGCCCGGCAAGGTGGGCGGATTCCCACACGGCACCGGCGCCCGGCAAGGTGGGCGGATTCCCACACAGCACCGGCGCCCGGCAAGGTGGGCGGATTCCCACACAGCACCGGCGCCCGGCAAGGTGGGCGGATTCCCACACGGCACCGGCGCCCGGCAAGGTGGGCGGATTTCCACACGGCACCGGCACCCGGCAAGGTGGGCGGATTCCCACACGGCACCGGCGCCCGGCAAGGTGGGCGGATTTCCACACAGCACCGGCGCCCGGCAAGGTGGGTGGATTCCCACACGGCACCGGCGCCCGGTAAGGTGGGCGGATTTCCACACGACAGCGGCGCCCGGCAAGATGGGCGGATTCCCATATCGACATGTATGTAGCTTGTGTTATCCGTGGATTGTGCAGCTCAGCGGGTCGCTGGTCGTATGGCGTAGTGTCCCCCGTAACCGGCCGCGTGCGGCCGCTAACTCGCAGTACGGCGCCGCGACCCGAAGGCGGGCCGCCGTTCCCGCGCGCAGGCGCGCGGCGCCCACTGCGCACCCCCGTGGGGGACATACGGCAGCTGTGTGGCGGTGAGCGGGATTAGGGCTTTGCAGGGAGGGGGCTGGGTCGGGCGATACGTTCAGCATTGCGGTTTCCGGCGATTTGCGGCCGGTGCCCGTTTAACTCCGGCGTGGTCGCCTTCCATGCCCTGACGGCATAAGAAAATAAAACCGCCATGCTGCGGTCATTCATGATTTTGTGGTGTAGCGATAAATAGTCATGCGAGAAACGTTGAAGCGCTTAGCAACTGCACCAACTGTCATTTCAGGATCAGCAAGTAAGATTCTAATTTGTTTAACATCTTCTTCAGAAAGTGACGGTTTTCTCCCTCCCACACGGCCCCTTGCGCGTGCAGCTGCAAGGCCTGAGCGCGTTCTTTCAATATTGCGGTTGCGTTCAAAGCTAGAGAATATCGCCATCAGATGAGTATAGATTTCCCCTATAACTGGCGCATTTGTGTCTATTCTGTCCTTGATGGCTATGAAAGTTATTCCGCGTTTCTTCAGGTCGTCGAGTAAAGTAATGACTTGACCCAATGAACCGCCGAGCCGATCTAGTGCCCAAACTACTAGGGTATCTCCCTCGCGCAATGCTTTCAGGCAGTTCTCCAGTTCCGGCGCACCTTTTTTGTCGCGCTTTGGGCCGCTACGTGAGGTCTGATCCTGATAGATTTGCTCACATCCAGCTTTTGTTAGTTCGTCAACCTGGTGCGCCACATCCTGAAGATGCGTAGATTTACGTGCATAGCCGATTTTCATTCTTTTCTCGCTAATTAGTTATGGGGTTATTGTTATGTTGATACAGTAACGAGTTTTGTTACATGAGGGGAGTCATTTTTCGGGAGAAGTCAGGACTTTTCAAGACTGTCACAAAAACCATCGTTTTTGATACATTAATTTAACCAATAGGTTGCAGATCAAATCGCCTGTAACAGCCTTTCTGGCTGTTTGTCGTTTTCAGAAGACGGCTGCACTGAACGTCAGAAGCCGACTGCACTATAGCAGCGGAGGGGTTGGATCCATCAGGCAACGACGGGCTGCTGCCGGCCATCAGCGGACGCAGGGAGGACTTTCCGCAACCGGCCGTTCGATGCGGCACCGATGGCCTTCGCGCAGGGGTAGTGAATCCGCCAGGATTGACTTGCGCTGCCCTACCTCTCACTAGTGAGGGGCGGCAGCGCATCAAGCGGTGAGCGCACTCCGGCACCGCCAACTTTCAGCACATGCGTGTAAATCATCGTCGTAGAGACGTCGGAATGGCCGAGCAGATCCTGCACGGTTCGAATGTCGTAACCGCTGCGGAGCAAGGCCGTCGCGAACGAGTGGCGGAGGGTGTGCGGTGTGGCGGGCTTCGTGATGCCTGCTTGTTCTACGGGGCACTGTTGCAAATAGTCGGTGGTGATAAACTTATCATCCCCTTTTGCTGATGGAGCTGCACATGAACCCATTCAAAGGCCGGCATTTTCAGCGTGACATCATTCTGTGGGCCGTACGCTGGTACTGCAAATACGGCATCAGTTACCGTGAGCTGCAGGAGATGCTGGCTGAACGCGGAGTGAATGTCGATCACTCCACGATTTACCGCTGGGTTCAGCGTTATGCGCCTGAAATGGAAAAACGGCTGCGCTGGTACTGGCGTAACCCTTCCGATCTTTGCCCGTGGCACATGGATGAAACCTACGTGAAGGTCAATGGCCGCTGGGCGTATCTGTACCGGGCCGTCGACAGCCGGGGCCGCACTGTCGATTTTTATCTCTCCTCCCGTCGTAACAGCAAAGCTGCATACCGGTTTCTGGGTAAAATCCTCAACAACGTGAAGAAGTGGCAGATCCCGCGATTCATCAACACGGATAAAGCGCCCGCCTATGGTCGCGCGCTTGCTCTGCTCAAACGCGAAGGCCGGTGCCCGTCTGACGTTGAACACCGACAGATTAAGTACCGGAACAACGTGATTGAATGCGATCATGGCAAACTGAAACGGATAATCGGCGCCACGCTGGGATTTAAATCCATGAAGACGGCTTACGCCACCATCAAAGGTATTGAGGTGATGCGTGCACTACGCAAAGGCCAGGCCTCAGCATTTTATTATGGTGATCCCCTGGGCGAAATGCGCCTGGTAAGCAGAGTTTTTGAAATGTAAGGCCTTTGAATAAGACAAAAGGCTGCCTCATCGCTAACTTTGCAACAGTGCCGTATGCAATTAGCCAGGGGAAAAGCGCCCCTGTGGCGAAAGAATACGAGTACGGGATGAAGGTGGATGTTGTAAAGGTGATCAGTGTGGTGCGGCCTGCAAAAGTCTGCGCAGTGGTGCCCGCCGCAATGACCTATGAAGATTCAAAAGGGCAGCTAAATACAATTAGGTACACTGTGGCTGGAGAGTGTCGCCAACGAGGTGGCTAGCAGCTATGCTGCTGTCAGAGGGATTCATAACGCTCAATTAACCTCAACAGTTAGAGGGGTCGGGCGTTTTTTATATGCTCGTGTTTTAACCGATCGAGTAGGAGGCGGATTTACATCCGCCGTCCTCTCACACCACCGTACGTACGGATCCGTATACGGCGGTTCAAGCTATGCGGTTAAGCCGGTTTATCGTATCCAGTACCGAGACTAGTCCAAGTTGATCCCATAGTTTCTTCGGCAATGCCTGATTCATATGAGATGCCCCTGAGCTCCACCATGGGCCACGACCATTGAACGCTGATATGCAGGCGCGCGCTTCGCTAAGCCCCAGGCGCATCAAGTTACGCGCCCTCGTTGAGGGCTGCTTCCATTGACGCCAGACGACGCAGCGAAGCTTGCGACGCACCCAGCCGTCAATTTCCTCAAGTGGCCGTTTGCTTTGACTTAGCTTGAAGTAGCCTGCCCAGCCACGCAGCACTGGGTTTATCCGCTCGATGACACTCGCCATCTTGTGGCCCCGCGCTCCGCGCAGCAGCTCTCTGAGCCGGTCGCGCAAGCGACGCAAGCTCATCGTTGCCACTCGTAAGCGTGGCTGTCGATGCCAGCTCATCCCATAGCCCAAGTAATCACACATCCACGACCCGGCTACTCGGCTCTTTTCCCGGTTCAGCGTCAGTTTCAGGCGCTGCCTCAGGAATCGCTCAACGCTGGCCATCACCCGCTCACCTGCGCGACGACTGCGCACATAAATGTTCGCATCGTCGGCATAGCGTACGAAACGATGGCCCCGTCGTTCTAGCTCGTGGTCGAGTTCGTTGAGCAGAATGTTCGACAGCAACGGCGAGAGCGGGCCGCCTTGCGGCGTCCCTTCCTGCCGTCGGCTGACGAGTCCACCTGACATCGTTCCCGCTTCGAGATAGCGACGGATCAGCGTGAGCACACGTTTATCTTCGATTTGACGCTCGATGTAGGCCATCAGCACGTCGTGGTTGACCCGATCAAAGAACTTCTCAAGATCGAGTTCCACGCAGCAGCGATGACCCGCCGCCACGTGGGCACGGGCAGTTTCGATGGCTTGGTGAGCACTTCTACCCGGACGGAAGCCGTAGCTGTAATCCGAGAACAGAGGGTCGAAGATCGGCGTGAGCTGTTGCAGCAGAGCCTGTTGGATCAGGCGATCCACGACGCTGGGGATACCCAGCTGCCTTGTCCCGCCTTTGGGCTTGGGGATTTCGACGGCACGTACACCTTGCGGGTGGTACTCGCCTGCCAACAACCGAGCCTTGAGGGTCGGCCAATACTGTTTCACGTAGCCTGACAAATGCTCGACCGTCATGCCATCGGCACCCGGCGCGCCTTTGTTGCTGACTACGCGTTGGTACGCACGTCTGAGGTTGGCGGGTGCAAGCACCCGCTCCATCAGCGTGTCCGGCTCCGCGTTCGTCCACGTCACAGACGCCGCCGATACCTGTGCGCTGTCAGCCGTCATCCTCGGATACTGTCCGGGACTCGGAGTAACAGTCTTCTCTTGGAGAAATTTCTGCATTTCGGTATTCAACGAGACTTTGACGCCTACTGGCGGCATAACTTGTTCGGCCCTTGGTGACGCGGTTATCCGCCACTTACTACGGCCTCGGCTGACTTCTGCACGTTCATCCCGTCGCCTCTCGACGCTCGGTAGCACTGTGGCAAACGTGCAGATCTCCCAGGGTAATTCGCGCGACCTTCCTGCTTATGCCTGTCGGATCTACGTCGCAGCGTCCCGTGCAAGTATTGGGCTTTAGGGAAACACGCCCCTTTACCCCGCTGCGCCGCCTCTATCCGCTTGCTGTTCGTCAGGCCAGCATTTTGCCTCGGGCTTCCTTCAGATTCGCGGTCACCCGCGACACCCTTGCCTCTGGCTAACACTTCCCCTTGCCGGGTGTGTAGAGGACTTTCACCTCCAAGTCACCAGCGAGGCCACCACAGCCAAGCTGGTTGCGCTTGCGCGCAACGCGCCATGCCTGGCGCACGCATCGGCATAGGGGACGGCCTTCATAGGCCGCTCCCCTGCCACACCACCCGGCATGCGGGTCCGCACCGGGCGGTTCGAGAGATTGAGGTTATGAGAGGCGCGCCAATCCCAGCCTGTCGAACCACGCAATATTCAGCACACGATTCAACTCAAAACGGCTATTACGCCACCAGCGATGAGAGTTACTGGCCACCCTCTGCGCCACCTGCTGGCTCGCCCCCAGTGTCCGCAGCTCTCGATAGATCGTAGGGCCACGCTTCCACTGCCTGAGCTGGATCGCTCTCAGTCGATGTCGTATCCATTCGTCCAGCTTGCGCCAGACTGCCGGTGTTTGCGACAACGTGAAGTAGGCTTTCCAGCCCAAAAGATAAGGCCGAAGATTATCTGCGACCTGTTGCAAGCTACGCCCGCAGGAGCGCCGGGTAAGCCAGCGGATACGCTGCTTGAACTGTTTCTGCGCCTTATAAGAGACCGCGCGCTTGACTTCACTTCGGGCTGACCACAACTCATAGCCCAGAAACTTGCGACCAAACGCGCTCGTCACTGCACTCTTGCTCTCGTTGACGCTCAAGTGCAGCTTTTCGTACAGCCGCCTCAGCAGGGCCATTACCCGCTGCCCCGCCTTCTGACTGCGCACATACACGTTCGCATCGTCGGCATAGCGCACGAAACAATGGCCTCGGCGTTCAAGCTCCCGATCCACTTCGTCCAGCAGCACGTTCGCCAACAACGGCGACAGTGGGCCGCCTTGCGGCGCCCCGCAGCGGCTTTTCTCGACCACGCCATTGATCAGCGTTCCCGCATCCAGATAGGCGCGAATCAGCCGGATAACCGCCTGATCCGTAATCCGTTTGCGCAAACGATCCATCAAGATGTCGTGATCGACCCGGTCGAAGAACTTCTCCAGATC
Organism: Leclercia adecarboxylata; assembly: GCF_006171285.1. Lineage (NCBI taxonomy): Bacteria > Pseudomonadati > Pseudomonadota > Gammaproteobacteria > Enterobacterales > Enterobacteriaceae > Leclercia > Leclercia adecarboxylata. The sequence goes on from NZ_CP040895.1 coordinate 6,885, forward strand.
AACATCCACCACCACTTTACGTCCTGAAGAGGCATAGCGCTGAGCCGCTAAAACGGCGTCCTGCGCACAGCGTCCCGGACGGAAGCCGTAGCTGTGTTCACTGAAGGTCGGATCGAGTAATGGCTGCAAGGCTTGCAGCAACGCTTGTTGGATCAAACGGTCGGTGACCGTTGGGATACCCAACTCGCGTTGACCGCCGTCAGGTTTGGGAATGACCACACGCCGTACCGGACTGGGCCGGTAGACTCCTGAAAGAAGCTGTTCACGAATCCCCGCCCATTGGGTCAGCAGGTACTCGGCCGTCTGATCAATATCCAGACCGTCGACTCCCGCTGCACCTTTGTTGGCCTTGACCCGTTTCCACGCCCGTTTCAGGTTTTCTCTCGCAAAGGCCCGTTCCAGCAGCCCTTGTCCTGCGTTATCGGGTTCATTTTGCGGGCGATTGACCTCGTCGCTGACAGGATTTCTCACGGTTTCACCGCTCGTTATCTCCGTCCGCCCCGCGTTTGGCAGGCATCTGACTTCCGGTCTTTCGCATCAACATGGCCTATGACGCTTTCTCTCGTTCGGCCCTTCGTCAAAAAAAAAGACTACTACGGCCTCTGCTGACTTCTCGCTCCGACTCGCGCCGTCGCCCTTTCAGGCACAAGGCGAGATCTCCCCAGGTAAGAACGCAATCCTTCACCGCACAACCGCCGGATTTACGCTGCCTGACCCTTGACCACAAGAGCTTCGCGGTTTTATGCCCGCTCGCCCTGGTCGGCTTCGCCTTGTATCCGGTTCTTGTACATCGGCTCGCGGTTTCGATTCACGCTTCCTCCCCACACTCGGTCGCCCTCATGCAGTTGCGCTTCACTTCGTTCGCTGTGGTCAGCTTACGGCGGGACTTTCACCCACAAGATTGCGCCCATGCTGGGCGCACATAAAAAAGACGTCCCGAGGGACGTCTTAAAAATTCACCTTTTTCCAAAGGAGCTTCTAAAGGTGAGCTTGGAGCTTTAACTGAATAGCAATGAGTTTCAGATTTTCACAGACTAGCTACTTGTCTGTAGGACTCCAACCAGATGCGCTAGCTAGGTTCCTATTAACTCCCACTTACTATAGGTGATTCAAGTTAACATGGGAATGACTGAAAAATTACATTTTTGAAATCTTTCGACTGAAAACGGGATGTTCGTCCAGTGAATCATCCCATTCAGGTATTACAGAATCGCTAGTGGATACTCAATGATCACACGAACTTCATCCAGATCCGATTCAAATTCAGTTGAGCGAAAGTTCATTTGTCGCAAGCGGAAGGACATATCTTTCAAGGAGCCTGCCTGAACGACGTATTTTACTTCGATGTCGCGCTCCCAACGTTTCTGATCGGTCAACGGGTTTCCATCCGCATCGCGCCGCATGTATGTGGCGTTGGCGTTGGAGTAGTCGGCGTCGGTGCCACGACCATAACGTGTCATAAACGACAAGCCAGGTACACCATACGAGCTCATGTCGAGGTCGTAACGCACCATCCATGAACGTTCTTTTGGCGAGTTGAAGTCGCTGTACTGGATTGAGTTGTCGAGAAAGATGGAATCCGACTGACGCAGATAGTCGAAGTCGTCGTTACCATTATTTCGCTGGTGAGAAAGTGCAAGTGAGTGTGCGCCATACTTCACGCCAACCTTAGCGCTCCAAATATTGTTGTCGAACTCGCCCAGCAGTTTTTTCCCTTCATCCACGGCCTTGTAGTAATTCACACCGCCGAATACAGAAAGCTCATCAGACAAGGAGTAGTTCAACCCGGTACCAGCATAGTATTGATTCCAGGCGTCTTTGAGACGACTGGAGTAAAGACTAACGATAATATTCTTATTCACATTGTAGTCGCCACCAAAATAGCCGACCCAAGGTGAGTTAACAGGGCCTGCATAGAAGGTTGCGAAGTTGTCGCGCATATTGCTGGAGACTGGTTGACTCATAGCATGCAGGCGGCCACCCTGAACTGTCAGCCCTTCGATGCTGGTATTGGTAGCGGTCACACCCCGGAAACTTTCCGGTAAAAGCCTTGAGTCGCCAGACGCCACGACAGGGTTGGCGGGAAATACATCACCTACTTTCACCACAGTGTCAAAAGCGCGAACTTTTGCCGCGCCACCGACTTTCGTGTATTCATCTCGAGCTTCGCCGTCGCCATTGACAGGTAGTACATCGAATGAACTACGACCGCCGTTACGACCGTCACCCGTATCAAGCTTCAAACCGATCATCGCGAAAGCGTCGACGCCCACGCCTACAGTGCCTTGGGTAAACCCGGATTCGAACTTACTGATAATCGCATGCGACCAAGCTTCGGAGTAGCCATTGCCCGTGGGGCTTGATTGACCGTTGCGATGATCACGATTGAAGTAGAAATTTCGATTGAGCACGGTAAGGCTGCTGTCTTCGATAAATCCCCCAGTCTTTTCCTCCGCAAATACCATAGACGGCCCAGAACTGACAACCAACGCCAAAGCGGCCATCGAAAATTTTGTATTGTTATCCATTAATCACTCCTTAGGTTCGGCAGGATTACCCTCCATCCCAACAATCCCCGTAGAATAGCAAAGTTACTAGCATTACAGCCAGTAGAGGAAGTCTGGGGTGTTGGCAGTCGCATAGCAAAAAAGCTGAGCACAATGGGGATCACTACAGCCCTGCAACTGGCGCAAGCAAACCCATCCTTCATCCGCCGAAATTTCAATGTCGTGCTTGAACGAACAGTTAGGGAACTTAACGGTGAATCCTGTATTGCTCTGGAAGATGCACCTGCAGCAAAGCAACAGATCGTATGCAGTCGCTCATTTGGTGAACGTGTCACAACCTATGCTGATATGCGGCAGGCTGTTTGCCAGCATGCTGAGCGTGCAGCTGAAAAATTGAGGGGAGAACGTCAGTTCTGCCGGCAGATAGCACTATTTATCAAGACATCCCCATTTTCGGCAGCGCCCTATTACGGGAATGTGGCCTGCGAAAAGTTATACACACCAACACGCGATACACGAGACATTATTGCTGCAGCTACGAATGCACTTGATCGGATCTGGGTCGATGGGCATCGATATGCGAAAGCAGGAGTAATGCTGAATGATTTCACTCCTACAGGCGTGTCACAGTTAAATCTTTTCGACGACGTTCAGCCACGGAAGCATAGTGAGGAACTGATGAAAGTCCTGGATGGCATAAACCATTCAGGACTCGGAAAGATATGGTTTGCGGGGCGCGGAATTGCACCAGAATGGCAAATGAAAAGAGAGATGCTTTCTCCGGCATACACAACGAGATGGTCCGATATTCCCAGCGCCTCAATTTGAGTATTAAATGAAGTTTTTCATTTTTTTTCTGGCCTCATCCATACGTCTTTGCTCATCATCATCTGGCAATTCATGCTGAACAGCAGGGCCAGACAGCCCTGCCCCCAATTCAGCAAGGACAACCCGGATGTCTGCCTGTGATGGCTTCCACCCTGTAGTCTGGCTGAGCAAACTGACCAGTTGATCTGCTGAAAAATCCTGATTTAGCAATACGGCAATCAAGCCAGGAAGCCGCGAGTCGAGCTGATGAAGAGCTAACCCAGAGATTAGGGACTTCCTGAACAAATCCCCCCTCTCGTTTCGGGGAACAGACTCAATGATATCCAATGACACACGGTCTGCCTCCTGATCCGGGTGAAGATAGATAGTTAACTTCTTCCGCTCGTCAGTCACAACATCACTCCCCTTTAAATGCGGCTAGACTGGCCCCCTGAATCTCCAGACAGTTGGTATCACTTAAGTTAGTGATAGTCTTAATACTAGTTTTTAGACTAGTCGTTGGAGTCCGAATGATTGATGTTTTAGGTCCAGAGAAGCGCAGACGGCGAAGTGTTCAGGAAAAAATCGCCATTGTTCAGCAGAGTTTTGAGCCCGGAATGACCGTGTCGCTGGTCGCCCGTCAGCATGGCGTTGCTGCCAGTCAGCTGTTCCTGTGGCGTAAGCAGTATCAGGAAGGCAGCCTTACAGCCGTTGCCGCAGGAGAACAGGTTGTGCCCGCGTCGGAGCTGGCATCTGCGATGAAGCAAATTAAAGAGCTGCAGCGCCTGTTGGGCAAGAAAACCATGGAAAACGAGCTGCTAAAAGAAGCCGTTGAATATGGCCGACAAAAAAAGTGGATAGCGCACGTGCCCTTGTTGCCGGAGGATGGCGAATAAGCCTTGTCAGTCGTTGCCTCCGGGTCTCACGTGCGCAACTGCATGCCATGGCCCGTCGGTCGAAGGACTGGCAGGATCGTCGGTGCAAGCGCAAGCCTGATGATACTGACGCGCTGGCCCGTATCCATACCGTTATCGGCGATCTGCCCACCTATGGTTATCGTCGGGTATGGGCACTGCTGCGCAGACAATCAGAAACTGACGACATGGCGGTGATCAATGCCAAACGCGTATACCGCATCATGCGTCAGAATGCGCTGCTGCTTGAGCGTAAACCGGAAATACCGCCATCGAAGCGGGCGCATACAGGGAAAGTGGCCGTTGGAGAAAGTAACCAGCGGTGGTGCTCTGACGGCTTCGAGTTCAGCTGTGATAACGGTGAAAAACTGCGGGTCACGTTCGCTCTGGACTGTTGCGATCGCGAGGCACTTTACTGGGCGGCCAGTAACGGTGGATATGACAGTGAAACCGTGCAGGACGTCATGCTGGGTGCCGTGGAGCGTCGCTTCGGTAACAGCCTGCCGACATCCCCAGTTGAGTGGCTGACAGACAACGGTTCAGCCTACCGTTCTTATCAGACGCGTCAGTTCGCCAGAATGGTAGGACTGGAGCCTAAACATACGGCGGTACGTAGCCCGGAAAGCAACGGGATGGCAGAGAGCTTCGTGAAAACGATGAAGCGCGATTACATCAGCATCATGCCGAAACCCGACGGGTTAACAGCGGTAAAGAACCTTGCGGAGGCCTTCGAACATTACAACGAATGGCATCCGCATAGTGCACTGGGGTATCGTTCGCCACGGGAATATCTGCGGCGACGAACCAGTCATGGGTTAAGTGATAAAAAGTGTATGGAAATATAGGGGCCAATCCAGCGGCAATAGCTTCCACAAGTGAAGTCTGTGGAGAATCCATCATAACGACTTTAGAACCCAGATGCTGCCATGCCGCTTTAACTGCATCTTCAATCAGTGGGGCTCCCCCACCAACAATGTAAACACGATTCACATGACGGAAATCGGCAAGGTCATCGACTACACGGGCACCCAAGCTGGCGATCGCGCTTTCTATGGTATCCAGCACAAGCGCTGTTTTGCTTTCATCATTCACAACCTGGCGAACAAAGTCAGCGTCTTTACGCTGCTTAATTAGCTCATCAGCGATTAAAGAACTGGTATCACTGGATGCCATCTTTAATGCTGTGCGGGCAGCGTTCGTCACCATTGATACACCGATCTCAGAATTACCATGAATTGCGCTAACCGAGTCGAACTGGCCAACAATGATCCCAACATCGAGGGTAGTACCACCAAGGTCAATAACTAGAGACTTCTCGTACTGCCCAACGTTGTCCTTCACCAGTCGAGCAAATACCGCAGGCAAGGATTCTGGCATCACATCTACATGCTCGATGGTAAATACCTCACCTTTATTCAGTTTTACCGGACGCATCAGGTTGTCGATCTTCCGTTGAATATTCAGCTCATTCTTCTGGCACTCTTTGGTGTAGAACTCACTGATCGGTAAGGTCACTGTCAATGATACTGGTTGAGGTTTCAGACCACTGTTCAGAAGAGCATGGTGAACTGCCAGAGCGTTCACATCTGTATACTGATACTCAATATGAGTAGTTATGATGGATTCATTACTGACTTCGTCATAGGTATATTTCTTACCTTCGAGTTCATAGTTGAAGGTCTGTCGAACCCCCATTCCCTCCACCTTCCAACCCTGACGGAAAGAGTTAGATGACAATGACTTATGAAGTTTTTTATTGTCTAGCCACGCAAGTTTAACGGTTGTAGAACCATCATCACAATACACTTTCATCTTGAACCCCTTGATACTCAAATTGAGTAAACCGATTAAACATGAGCGCCTAAGCACTCAAATTGAGTATTAAATCATAAGTATGAATTAATAAAACACAAGTAATATTTATGATGTCATATGAATTACTTCATACTTCATACTTCACAAATTTGATTTGTTCAGTTGACTCTGTGGGGGCTTATGAGAGAATACTTCATACTTCACACATCACATTTATGAGGCTGAAATGATTACTGTCGTAGGCGGAAACAAAGGTGGGTCCGGTAAGACAACCACAGCTGTAAATCTGGCGGTGGCTCTAGCACTTAGGGGGGAAGATGTTTGCCTCTTGAATGCAGATTTACAGCGATCTGCCGCCAAATGGCATGCTGAGCGTGAGGCATCCGAGATGAATCCAACGCTAACTTTAATTGAAAAGTTCGATAATCTTACGTCGACATTACGGGCTCTTGACGAAAAGTACACGCACGTCATCGTCGATGTAGCTGGACGCAATTCACGTGAATTTATCACCAGTGGGGTTGCAGCTCACCAAATTATCGCGCCATTGCAGTGCTCACAACCAGACCTTGATACCCTGGTTGAGTTACAGCAGCAAATTGAAGCCATGAGAGACCTTAATCCAGATTTAAAAGTTTTCTGCCTGCAAAGCATGGCAACAACAAATCCAGTCCTTCGAGGGAACGAGAGAAAAGAGTTCCTAGAGTATTTAGAAGAATTCCCAACTATAAAAACTATGGAGACTGTTATCTGCTTTAGAAAAGTATACAGGGACTGTATGAGTAATGGCTCCGGTGTTCTGGAAACAGATAATAAGGCCGCGATAGCAGAGATCGAGCAACTTGTGACAGAGGCATTCTAAAATGGTAAAAAAACCCAGCCTGCAAGCCTCTTCCAATCGACCAAACATTACGGACGAACAATCAGAAGCCCTTGCACAACGTCTGGCAGATAAGCCTTATGGGGCGACCGAGAGACTGGAGCCAGAAAAAAATGAACAAGAAGTACAGTGTCGTACAACAATTTCACTTGGCGAAGCCATGCTAAGGAAAACAGAAGACCGGGCATTACGTAACAAACGAAGTGGTAAAGACCCTAAAAACGTCAGCGCCATTGTCAGAGAAGCACTAGACCTCTATTTCGAAAAAAACCCATAGTTAATACTTCATAAGTGTGATTTATGATAGTACCGGGCCGGGATTAAATGTAATCCCGGTTAAATCCAATCCCGCATCACCCCAAAAATCTTACAAATCACAACCCCTGTGGCTTTGTTCCCGTCTGACGGGAGTCTCACCAAACTGTGAAAAATTACCTGCGTTCTTTCAGCATCGCCACTGCATCCATCTCGGGCATCTGAAATTGCACCCTGTGCCGTGCAGCGACATCGAGAGCAAACACCTTCGTATACACTTCTGTCGAGCTGACCGATTTGTGCCCCATCAGGCTCTGCAGCACCTTCAGCGGAATTCCCGCGTACAGCATGTGCATCGCATAGCTGTGGCGGAAGGTATGTGGTGTCACCGGTACGGAGAACATTACGCCGTCGGCCGCAGCCGCTTCCACGGCTTCACTCAGCCAGGTACGGACCGTGCGATCGGTGATTTCCCAGATACGCGCCTTCTCTGTCTTGCCGGTTCGCTTATTGCGGCGCTCCAGCGGGATCTTCAGGGTGGCCACCATCGTCTCCAGCTGGCTGACATAGTTCGCATCGGAAAGCGGAACGATACGATGACTCTGGCTACCGGCCGGAGCGCGGCCGGCCGTTCTGGTGGCTTTTTCGGTCCGCTGTTTGAGCGTGGCCAGTTGCACGAACGGGTAGGGCGGTGCCAGCGAAAAATCCCCCCGTGTCAGCGCCAGCGCCTCATTAATACGCGCCCCGGTATTCCACAGGGTTGCCAGCAGCATCTTGCGGTGCAGATCGGGCACGTAGTGGAGCAGGGCGCTCACTTCCGGGGCCAGCAGGTATTTCGGCAGTTCGTCCTGGACCAGAGCCATCTGACGTAGGGCCAGAGCGGCTGGATAGTCGATAGACACAGGTAACTGAGCACCTGCTGCCGAATGCCCTCCCAGGGTAACGAGTCCGGTCATGAGGATGACTCTCCCTTCGGAGATATGCGCAGTGCTGACGCGATGATTTCCCGGTTTTCTTCATTACGCCAGTTACCAAACAAGTCAATTTCCTGCCGCATCGACAGATCTGCAGCATCAATTAGTTCTGACACTTTCTGCAGGGCGTTCTGCAGCTGCTGTGCTGAGATCACTCGAGGCTCATCGTGTTCATCCACACCGTTACGGTGTACCAGGTCGTTTCGCCAGTCTGCGATGATACCCAGCGGCTGAACCGGCCAGACGGGCGGAATGTGCAGCACGGCGCCGAAATAGCGCTCAATGGTTTTCACGTTATGAAAGGTCATCCGGGAAACAAAATTCTGAGCCGCAGGCCGGAAAAGTGAAAGATCCATTTCACGTGCCGCATGTTTTACCGGATTTTTGATTTTATCGGACTTCATATAAAACTCATCCCTGAAGCGTGTAAGCGGCCAGTCATGCTCCAGCAGGGCCCTGGCACAGTACATCAGGTACGCCTCCATGACCGTCACTGCATGGACGAAAGACATCCTGTACACCAGTTCAGGCTGCTCCTTATCGAGCAAGGTATATAGTTTCTTCAGTTCCTGCTTTGCGTGCAGATAACGCTGATGAACATTGTTCAGGGAAGCCACAAACAGACCGTGTTCATGATCCCACTGAGCCTGATCGGCAATCGCCTCCTGCTCCCAGTAGTAAAGGTTCGCGGCCTGCTCCCATTCTTCAGAGTTCGGGACAACATCCGGGTAATTATCCGCAAGCCATTCATCAAATCGTTCAGATTCAATATCCATCATCTGCTCTTTCATGCTTCCCATAAGGCCAGTCCCCTTCTGTGTTGTTCTTTAAGTTAGAAATCCCGCCAGCCATTATTTTTTCCTTAATACCAGTTACAGTCCGAGGAAAATGAGACCACTATAAATACTGTTGTGATCAAGATAAGTATCAGAAGGTGGGCAAAGATAAATTTCATCGGACTGTTCATGGAATGCGGTTCTTCCTGTTTGAGACAGGTCAACAAGAAACCAGCATTCATAGCCAGGCAACCATTCTGCGATAACCAATCCTGTTCCGGTAACGATGACCGGCTGGCCTTCGTAACTCGACCCTCGCAAATTTGTCTGATACTTCGAGGGCCAGGTTCTGTAATCCAGCCACAAATGCTTATGCTCGAATGTTCCAGTAAGCGCCATCCATATAGTTTCAACCCCCTGATACATAGTGCCTCGCTAATAGTCACTCAGAGTAATGATGACGCGCAGCACAATCGGCTGAGCACCACCCACATCTGTCACGCTAATGATTTTCACTGCCGTCATCATTTCTGTTCTGATAATAAGCAGCCATATAACCACGGGATTAAATTACCGGAAGCCCGGTTCGCGGTGATCCGATTTTTTCCATATTTACAGGTTTCCGGAAGTGTACCACGCACGAGGAATAAGCAAAGCGGCAATATCGGCCGCTGGGCAGCAGGTCACGATCAGGGGGCGGAATACAACATATAGCGTCATCAGCAGCTGATAAGGACACTACATGTTGTGTGGCGGGGCCGGTGAGCAGCCGGTGACGATCAGCAGATCCGGAACCTGGGGTTTTCGGATCTCTGGAAAAGAAAGGAGTGGGAGATAAAACCTGTTCACTATTAAAGATATAAAAGCAATGTTTAAAACAATAAAAAGCACTTTCTGTTCTTACTACTAGCACTAGCGCGCCCTGTGGAATCTCTGACACGCAGACATGCTGCCGTTCTTTTCTGAGAAGCGGCAGCCGTGACTAGAGCATTAAGTCCTCAAAATTCAGCGTACGGCTGTGAGGCTTTCTGCGGAAAGACAACTCGTTTATACGGAGCTTAAGTGGCATCGGGCAGATCACGCCACTGAATATGCAGGTGCCAGTTGCAAGCGTTGGAATAGATTCTTCAGTCATGCGATCTATATAGGAAACTGATTTCTCAATGGCATATAGATCGTTCTGGTTTATCAGCCGGTGAATGAAATAGTTATGTGCCTGAGAAATAATAGTCGGGGAGATGTCATTTGGCCGCTGGCTAGATATCGTCACAAAGACGCCAAATTTCCTGCCCTCCTTAATTATCTCTTCAAAAGTTTCGAGCCGATAATCCTTCCAGCTTTCTGACTCCCTGAATGAGGTGTTCGAGAGGATATTGTGTGCTTCGTCTATGATGAGATTAAGAGTGGACAACGCCTTATCCATTTTTTTTGCTGCATAAGCCCATTTGGCTATCAAAAGTGGAAGCGTTTTTTTCATGGTCAGATTAACCATATTGAGGTTTAAAACAACAAAGTTCGTTTCTGCCCAGATGGTTCCACCGGCCGCAGTATTGAAAATTTTGCGGATATCCTTTTTCAGTCCGCTCATCCTGTTGATGACAGGAGAAAGATGTTCAGGGTTTGAACGACTTGAAAGATATTCAATAATTAGCTGAACATACATATAATCCAGCAACTCCTCCATTATATCGCCGGGGAATTCATAATTCTGAGCCTTACAGTACATATTACACTGATGAGTGTTTTCTTCATTAGAAAAGTAAACACCTGTCTTTGTTCGCCATACTCCGCCGTTGTTGTAAAAAAATTCAATATCCGCTACCAGGTCTTCGTCCTTCAGAACGGGCCGGAATAAATCAATCAGGTCGTCGCTTTTTTTCTTTTCGCAACCAAACAGAGTTTCGGTGACCCGCCTCTTCAGAATTTCACGAAAGTAGGACTGTGGATTCTGCTTTGACTCCACTCGCTTTTTGAGTTCAAGCACTCGCTTCAGAAAAGGTTTCTGAGTTTTGTCGGTAGCATCCGTCAGAACAGAGAGGATTTCATGCTCAAGCAGTATCTCTGCAGGCATCGGAATGCGGTCACCTTCTTCATCATGCGTACTAAGATTGTAGACCACCTTGTCGCGCGTGATGCAGCCTCTCCCACCGTATTCACCATTGAAATCAAATAAAAGAAACCGTGACTGACTCCTGAATCCTTCGCCAAGTAGGGTTTTAAGGGCCGCATAGCCATGCTGGTAAAGCGCAGCCAGTGTATTGGACTTACCGCTGCCGGTATTACCGAATATGGCGATGTGCGAATTAAGAAGGCCGCTTATCGGAAGAGTGATATCAATATCCTCGAGATCGGTGCGCGAAAAGTTCAGCCCTCCCTCGCCCGCTGGCGCGATCGAGTGGATAAGATGAAGTTGTTCCTCAGTCATCAGAAAAACTTCATTGCCGATTAGAGGCAACTCGCGTGTTCCGCCGGTAAAGCGTCCGTTCCGGTCAATGTAGCCTGCCAGTGAGGCCGTAAGGTAGCGCCGGAAGCGAAGCGAATCGCTTCCGCTACCAACAGGCGATTTTTCCTCAACAATTTTCTCGGTTTCTACCTTCGCAATTAGGCTCGTGAAGCCTTTCTTGACTTCAATGAAACTGCCCACCGAAACATTTTTAAGCACCTTACCGTGATAGAAAAGGTCACTCAGATTTTTGTTTTTATCAACAAGCACGCTGAGCGTTCTACCCGACACTTCACGGACCTCACCGATCCTTAATATTGCTTCTTCGTTAACAAAAGCTGAGGTCATTTCATACCTCCCAGAAAGCTGATTATAATTTCATTCATCTTTTTAAAGTCCAACGGCGCACCAGGCGTAGAAACTACGTCAACGTTGGAATAATCACGAAATTTATCAAGAAATAGCTCTTTCGCCGCCTCGTTGTAGGCGAATATCACAATTTTGAGCGTGGCGTTTCGCAGCGCTTTTTTGGTAAGGGTTTCAATATGCTCGTCCGCAAAAGAAAATCCGAAAACCATAAGCAGAGAGCCTTCTTTATCCAGCTCATTTGAGTAAGTCCGTAGCAAATCGTAATATACGTTTTCCAGTAAGGTCTCACGAAATTTATCCTTCCGCGGCAGAACCAATTGATGGGACATAACCCAGTCCTGCCTATCTTTTGGTGTACGGAACGTAACTGGCTTCATATCCTGAATGGCATAGTAAATTTCTTTATCATAGCTATGCCATGAAAGGGAACCATGCAGCTTGATGAGATTCACCGTAGGTAGTTCTACGCTGTAATTATAAAGGTTCCCTGTTGCGTGTATGGTCTGATAAAAGCATTTAGCGTCGAATACTATACGGTTGTAAATATCGGCGCGCTGACGGAATCCATCATTTAGAATAACGTTGTTATTTTTAACCGCCGCATCCTCAATGAATAAATCGTAGTTAGTCGTAAAGAGATTGACGCGCCGCGGTAGCAATCCAGTTCGCCGCCTTGTCAGAAGCATTTCTAATGCACGCATGAATTTTGCGTAATTGTCCTGTGTCGATCTGACATCATCCATTAACGCAGGGAGAATTACCTCTTCGGGCCTGCTTCGCTTCAGGAGGACGTTGTTTGCCTTCCATACACTGTCCAGAAAAGACTCAGATTTACTGAAGTATTCATCATCTTTTCCGGCGCGGACCAGACTCTCAAGGTCGCTTTCAATATCGCCCAGTACGCTGATTGCGGGCAGTGAAGCTCCTGAGCCAATGATGAAATTGATGTTTGCTGACTGAAATATGCGTTCAAAATATTCACGATCTCTGTCCTGACCGTAGTAAGCCCGATAAGTAGCCACGCTGTGCTTTTCCTCAAGTATCGTAGATAAGATTTATCTTACATGCTTCAACAAGCGATGCACCCTGTTCAAACTGCATTCTTTGACCCATATAACAACGGAGCTAAATGAATCAGTCGGGTAGTTGGATCACTTCCGGCTTTACCTTTTTTCGGATCTGCGCAAAAAAGAGAATACTCCGTATAGGCTGACCATATCCATATGCCATACATCTGCATATCTAGACTCTATACATATGCCTCACATCTGCATATACTATACCTATGCAATGGTGGGTGGTGTTTTTTTATTCGCCTGTGCTTTTCACAGGCCATGCCCAGAGTATCGGGCGCATGCATTATGGGGTGTAACGTAAATGAGAACCGTATCCATTTTTAAAAATGGCAACAACCGCGCCATCCGCCTCCCCCGCGATCTCGATTTTGAGGGGGTGAGCGAGCTGGAGATCGTCCGGGAAGGGGACAGCATTATTTTGCGTCCCGTCCGGCCGACCTGGGGCTCGTTCGCGCAGCTCGAGAAGGCAGACCCGGACTTTATGGCGGAGCGCGAGGACGTTGTCACCGACGAAGGACGATTTGATCTGTGAATAAAACCTATATGCTGGACACCTGTATCTGCTCATTCATCATGCGCGAGCAGCCGGAAGCCGTCCTGAAGCGTCTGGAGCAGGCGGTGCTGCGCAACCAGCGTATCGTGATCTCGGCCATCACCTATTCCGAGATGCGCTTCGGCGCCACCGGCCCGAAAGCCTCCCCGCGCCACATCCAGCTGGTTGACGCATTCTGCGCCCGCCTCGATGCCATCCTGCCCTGGGACAGCGCTGCGGTGGACGCCACCACGGACATTAAGGTCGCGCTGCGCCTCGCCGGGACGCCAATCGGCCCTAACGACACGGCAATTGCCGGGCATGCGATTGCTGCTGGTGCCGTCCTCGTGACGAATAATGTGAGAGAGTTTGAACGCGTGCCGGGCCTGGTGCTGGAAGACTGGGTTAACTGACGGCAGACAGAACGGAGAAAGGGGGATGTCCGCTTTGTGCCAGAAGCGGGCATTGGTGCTTAAGTAACCCTAAATTTGCATTTAAAATCATATGAGTGAAACCTTGAAAAGGTTATTAACTAATTCCATTATTGTATAATCAGTTATCTCTTCTATGCTTAATACGTAACCTTAGCTGAGGAGATATTATGTTAGACGAATATAAAAAATGCATCGAATCCTGTTATCTATGCGCAACTGCATGTGATAACTGTGCGGCTTCGTGTCTCGAAGAAGAGAATCTTGAGATGATGCGCGAGTGCATAAAACTGGATATGCAATGTGCAAATATCTGCCGTCTTGCAGCTCAATTCATGACACTAAATAGCGATTCAGCCCAAGCGCTCTGCCGTCTTTGCGCTGACGTTTGTCAGAAGTGCGGCGATGAGTGTGGAAAGCATGAACATGACCATTGCCAGGAGTGCTCCAGAGCTTGTCATCACTGCGCAGAGCAATGCAGAAAGATGGCCGCCTGAGAATAAATTCAAATTACTAAACCCGCTTCGGCGGGTTTTTTACTCCCGGTGATAAGCCGTAGGTGAGTGAGAAAGGTGAGTTTAAGGGGGCGGGCGGGAAATGGATCTACCCGAAAGTGCTGGCCTTAATGACAAATTTTGGCACAGATTATTTGAATGGCTCAATGTCCGCTTCCCGCTCATAGTGGACATTAGAGGCCACAAGGGGAGACATTAAATCTCCCCCCGCCATGGCGTTCAAATTTATGCCGCTTCTTATACCGGACACTCATCACTGTCAGTTAAGTTGAAGAAAAATGCCACCCGTCCCACCACTTCGGCTTCTTCCTCAGACTTACCCCTCGATCTCCGCAGCATCACTGGATATCAGCGTACGATCAGCAGAGCAGAAAATCTCATCGTATAACGAGGCGACAACATATCCCGCTTCATCTGTCACTGCTGCTGTAGCCCCTGTCCTGGCCCCATTTGCGCCTGCGCCGTTGAGCCAGGCAACGACCTGAAAAATTGCCTTCTTAAAGTAATTGTTTATGCTGTCGATAGGTTATATACCTGCGTCCTGAGCGCGGGATTGATAACAAAACTAAGGGAATTATGCCCGCTCCCGTGCGGGCTTTTTTCTCTCCAGTTCGATCGTAAATGCGCCAACGGGTAATTACTGCTGAATAGGCCATGGCTTCCGGCTGGCGCTGGTTCCGGATGTTTTCTGCGGGCATTTCCACGCGGACAGATATGTACAATTTTGTCCGACAATATGGATCTATTGAAAAATATCAAACCTGACGCTAAAAGTGTCGAGAATATTTATGATCGTTATATTCTGAACGTTAGTATGTGATACAGGCATGGTCACCTCTTATGTAATTCAACTTGTGAAAAATGAAAACAACAGCTAGCCTGAAATAGTATGAAAGCATCTGGATTTCCCTTGTTTACAGCCGCTCCCCAGCGGCTTTTTTTTGGCCAAAATAAGAAAAATCCGTTTTATATCTTTGGAAACTGATTGCTTACACATGAAAACATTGTGCTTTGCGCTTCGTTAACTACTTTTAGTCTTTGATTTTTGTTACAGGCCCTCCCATAAAACAGCAGGTTACTGGCGTAAGTGTGGTCGATTATATAAATCAAGCGAAACGTAAAATCACCCCCCGTAATATCAGGAAACCCTCACGCATGATAAAAAACAGGTTTGACAGGACCTGCACATCGACTAAATTTATTTATCGAACGACGAGAGATATGAAATACTTACGTATCTTACTGACATAACCAATATATGAGAGATGAGGTTTAATATGGCAGAGCATCGTGGTGGTTCCGGTAATTTCGCTGAAAACCCTGAAAAAGCTTCTGAAGCTGGACGTAAAGGCGGGCAGCATAGCGGAGGGAATTTTAAAAACGACCCGCAGCGCGCATCGGAAGCTGGCAAGAAAGGGGGACAAAACAGTCACGGCGGAGGCCGTAAATCTGACAACTCCTGATTTTATAGCCAGTTTATTAAACTGCTAGAAATCATACTGCGGGCCTGCTGGCTCGCAGTTGCTTTTTACCGGAATGAAGATATCAATGTAAAGCACCTGTGAATTATTCTTACCTCTCCTGACACGCCCCTGGAGAATCTAAAAGCTACTTAACCGTTTTCAACCAACGCAGCCGTCGTCTCCGGCTGACGATGATTCCGGATGTTGTCGTCGTTTACGCTGATGGATGTTACCCGGAAAAAACCGCTAGGTTCTGGCCCGGGATTATTCCTGGACCCGGGAATTTGCGCTTGTTATACATTGGGCTTCGGGGAATTGTGCCCTGTTCACAGGCCTGCCTGCAGCTGTGAGCGCCAAGCCAGTCCGGTCATTAACGCAAAGGAAAAATATTTTCCGGCAGTCAAACCTCTTATCGCCTTGTAAGCATATAAACGCATATTTGCCCTTTATTAGGTCGAACGCTCATTACCCTGACGGGTTCATTATTAGCGAACCTCTGTATCTGAACCATGACATATCACTTCTGCATTTAGTTCATCACCCGCAGACAAAAAGAGCGTGATAACCATTGGGGAAAAGCCGGTGCATAATTTATAGGGCAGACATCTGACCCCGGTATCGATTATGTTTCACTGCCGGAGTATTGTACAGGGTGCAGAAACACCATATATTGGCAGTGAGTAAAATATATCCTGTATATTATTGCAGCGCTTTTTCCTTAATCTGGATATCCAGGGTCTGATACCGCACAAAAAGCCTAAAGATAAGATGTATTTTATTTGCCATTTAACCCCTGACTGTTATGGTGTTTACGTTATCAACGCTCGAAGCACACAAACATAAGAACAGTTTTGACTCAAAGTTGCCCCGCAACTGGGGCTTTTTTTAAGTATTGATTATCAATGCCGAAACTGGCAGTTAATTCGGAACCGCAACTTTACTGCTGTAGACATCATCCTGCTGTGTCTGGCGCTGTTTATGTGTTATGAAACGTGCCGGTACTCATGCTTCAAAATCAACAAAAATATGTATATATATTTTTTTGGTAACAATGTTAATTATATGGAAAAGCAAAGAATCTGCAATCACCTCTCCATTAGCTATCAGTACTCACCATCATCTCCTTTTTATCTGGTTTATATTTATGAATGGCGGAGCGGGGAATATCTTTCTTCTGTTGCGTCTAACAGCAAGGAATCGTTGTTCAGACAAATTAAGGAGTATGCTCAACTGAATGAGCAGGAACAGGCCCATCTCCGTAGATTTATCCTCTGAATATTGTCTTTTTCACCACTTTCACAGATTCTTAAATCTGTCAGCATTTCGCATGCCACGATTGTTATGTGCCTGCCAGCCGGTCAGTTATCTCGTGACGATTTCAGACCTGCTTCCGTGAATGGAATGATCGCGCAGAAAATTTTTTGAGTCATACTTATAACAGTCACATTTTTCTTTTTTGGATTGTCCAACAGAGGAGGAATGTATGCAGTAAGTGAGAAGGGTGTTGTGTCTTCCCGGGATTTAGATTTTCTTGCCTGTAGCTTTGCCCGGATGCATTTGCATGGCCGACATCTTTGTACGGATGCAATAACCGGCAACATGGATGAAGGGCACTGTTGCAAAGTTAGCGATGAGGCAGCCTTTTGTCTTATTCAAAGGCCTTACATTTCAAAAACTCTGCTTACCAGGCGCATTTCGCCCAGGGGATCACCATAATAAAATGCTGAGGCCTGGCCTTTGCGTAGTGCACGCATCACCTCAATACCTTTGATGGTGGCGTAAGCCGTCTTCATGGATTTAAATCCCAGCGTGGCGCCGATTATCCGTTTCAGTTTGCCATGATCGCATTCAATCACGTTGTTCCGGTACTTAATCTGTCGGTGTTCAACGTCAGACGGGCACCGGCCTTCGCGTTTGAGCAGAGCAAGCGCGCGACCATAGGCGGGCGCTTTATCCGTGTTGATGAATCGCGGGATCTGCCACTTCTTCACGTTGTTGAGGATTTTACCCAGAAACCGGTATGCAGCTTTGCTGTTACGACGGGAGGAGAGATAAAAATCGACAGTGCGGCCCCGGCTGTCGACGGCCCGGTACAGATACGCCCAGCGGCCATTGACCTTCACGTAGGTTTCATCCATGTGCCACGGGCAAAGATCGGAAGGGTTACGCCAGTACCAGCGCAGCCGTTTTTCCATTTCAGGCGCATAACGCTGAACCCAGCGGTAAATCGTGGAGTGATCGACATTCACTCCGCGTTCAGCCAGCATCTCCTGCAGCTCACGGTAACTGATGCCGTATTTGCAGTACCAGCGTACGGCCCACAGAATGATGTCACGCTGAAAATGCCGGCCTTTGAATGGGTTCATGTGCAGCTCCATCAGCAAAAGGGGATGATAAGTTTATCACCACCGACTATTTGCAACAGTGCCTTCCACGCAAGCACATGCAGAACCGGAGCGGACATGACAGCCAAAAAAATGACACTAAGAGATGTTTTTGAACTGATTCAGGTATGCATTCAGCTCAAACCCCAGGTCACTGACACAGATATGCGGGGAATGGTTACGCACCTGTTTCCCCGCACACTCCACCCCTATACCCGGTTTACTGGAATGGTTTCCGAATCAGCTGCGCAAGCACTCGAAAATATGAAGGGGAGCTATCAGGGTCACCGCGTTATCCGGGAACACCCCCACAGGATTCAGGCACAGCTGACTCAGTTGGTTAAAAGGATGCGTGAAACCGGTGAGTGGAATTTTGAGTTATTTGAAGAGTCCATAAAAAATTGGTCAGCTATCAACATTACTACAACGAAAGAAAACAGCATGTTACGCAAGAAGGGGGCGACTTACGAAAGTTTGGGAATAACGCTGGTTCACTGGGATACACTCAGTCCGGATGTCCGGCATTTGATTAAAAAATCAATCCTGTGTAAAGGTATCGTCAACCGCCATGACTGGTCAATGGACATGTCGATCGTACCGGTAGTTAATGACGAAAAAGAGGAAAGCCTGCTTACCGACTCAGTCGGCATAGAAATTCACGAGAATGAACAATGTCAGAGCTGAAATATCCAACAGCGTTATCCTTCAGGCATCACCCGCCTCCAGCCTTATTCAAACGTGCAGCGCGTTTCGGCACGGAAATGAAAAAGGAAGTCAGTCCCTGCGGTCTCTGTGGGTACCACTTTCCAGCCAAAGCGTAACAGCAGAGTTGAAAGACCGGCGATATTACCGGTGATTCTGGCCAGAAGCTCACCTTCCTGTCTGCCGTCTTCATCAAACGCTGCATCGAGAGAAGATTTAGACAGATAAAGGCAGTTTATAACGTGATTCAGCGGCAAGGCACGGCGGCCACTCCATTCGCGCTCGCTGAGCAGCCGGTATGTCCATTGCATGCTCTTTGCGGTCTCAATGGCGTAGGTCAGCCGGAACAGATCGCTCTGCGCTGAAATTTCCCCCGTACAGGCGTGCCAGAGGTATTCCAGTTTACTGGCAAGCTTCGCCCTGACACCGTAGAGGCGCCCCTGTTTCAGCAGCCACTCTATATCCGGCGCCACTTCACGCGAGAAACGTTTTTGCTTCATCGCAGTGGCAAGCCAGCGTGTCAGGAACAGGTTTTCCTGTGACTCACCTTTAACCACGCCGTCCATACGAGCGAGATGGAGGGCAACCAGGGCACACCAGGCCATGTTGCCGGCCAGGGTCGTCAGTGAGGTGGGTTCTGTCATGGTGAACCTGTCCTTTCAGAAATCCTCTGATCAGCAGCTTTCCTGGCGGCGCGCGCTTTTATACGCTGATGCGTTTCCTTGATACGCAGAAGAGAGTATTTCTCGTCCTCTGCCGTCACTTGCTGGACGGGGTGGCCGTCCAGGTTATAGCGGTAGGAACCTGCTTTAACCTGCTCCAGGTAACTCAGACTTCCCGTGACATAAAACATAACCCTGGCAATATCCTGATGGGTCAGGTCAGGATCGGGATTCGCCTTCAGCTGGTCATGCATCTCCTGACCCACGCCAAGAGCTACTGGACGGAACTTCCGTTTTTTCCATTCTGGCCACAGCCCGGGCCAGCGGGAACACACTTTTTTCAGCATCTGGCTGAGCTCGTGTTTTTTTCGCTCTTTCTTTGTCATCTTTTCAGGTGAGGATGGTTGCCCGGGAATACTCATGAAGGACCTCATCTTAAAGGTATCTGTATCTGTTTAATTATAGCGCGCTTATGTTTTTAACTGAATGTTAAATAAGGTTTTTTATATTAATAATATGACCCAGAAGGCCCGATTCAGCGGACATTCTTTATGTGCCGCCAGGCACATGACGGTGACGGCAGAAAGAGTGTTGGAATAATCACCGGGGGTTATTCCGTCGGATCGCCCGGTGTAACCGGTAATAAGATTTGATGTCTGGGGTGAGAATGCCGAGCAGCGCGCAGGCATTCAATAAATGCGCCGAAGGCGCATGAAGGCGCCCTCTGTCGCTGAATATTGCTCTCGTGTAAATGGCGCCGTAGCCCGGCGCAGCCGGTTACAGTTTTGATAGATTCCACCAATCCATCCCTTCGCCCTGCTAAGCCATAACCCGCTGACAGGTGGCAGAGGAAATGATGTGCGCCGTCGGAGTGGTCACGACAAGGCGTAGCCGCTGTCGGGGCGTATCTCCGCGTTAGCGGGCCGTCAGGACCGCTTACGGGCGTGTTACACAGGACCTGCCGCAGTATGAATTAAAGCGACTTGGAACCTAGTTACAACATCCATCATTAAAAGCGATGTCTTCCGGCCCGTTGGGCCGGGTGGCGGCGCTTTTCAGTGGTGGGTCCTGTGGTTAAGGCTACAGATATGCTGGTTCCGGTTCTGACTTCAAAGGATGTTGTGACGTTCTGCACCCTGCCCGCCAGGATGGCGGGTGCTACCTGGAGTCGCGAAGCGACGTTATCGAACCGGCGCGGACGTAGTCCGCTGCAAGGGCGATCGTTAACTGAGACTGTCCACAGGACAGACGGCGAATAGGTTATTTATTTAAATGATAGAAACTTAAGTCTTTTAAAAGAACTAGAGAGCTGGGGTTTAAATGATATTACGCACCTTGAAACCTTTACGAGTAGCGCCCTGTAGCCTTATCGGTTTTAGCCTTACGTAAAGTTCCCTTGCAGTTAAATGTGTATAACCAGTATGAGCAGCACAGGCGTACGAAAAACCACAGATCTGGGGAAGATTTGTAGTGTCAAAGGGTGAACGGCATCAGATAAAACAGACAAAGGTGGTTACTTAACAAACAGGAGGGAGCTTCTGACGTGCGAAATCCTCCGGCTCAGCCGGATGAATTAAAAGCACAGGATCAGGTTGTAACTGGAGACAGCCGGGTATAGTTGTTATTGCGGGATAAGAGCATTCGCTCCTTCACCCTTCGTGCTACTTCACGTTTAACGGCTTCGTGATCCCCGAAGAACCGTTTCCGGGCAATATCACGGGTCAGCTGCTGCCTGACCAGCGCTTCAACATCTTTACGTTGGCGATCGGCATCACGACGTGCTGTAGCGCGTTTCTGCCCGTGCGCTTTACGCTCTATCTGGTAACTACGGAAACGCTCACGAACAAACCGCCAGGCTTTTGCTATCAATTCATCCATTTCAAGCGGCTCTAACCGCTGTTTCTTCCGCTTTTGATTTTCCCATTCCACGCGGCTGCGGCGTGCAGCTGCCACAGCAACGTCAGAGATATCCAGGGCAGAAAACATCACCGGTGTAAAAGTGATATCAGTCGGAATATAGCACCCTATCTGCGGATCATATTCAGTCTGGTATGTAATTTGGCCCAGCTCGGCCATGAACTGAAGAGCGCGGGTAGCACGGGTGATGGATAAATTGCCATTTTTGGATTCGGTGGCCAGACCGGACTCGATAGCCAGAGTCGTAATAGAGCACTGAACCCGGTTGGCCAGGGGATCGTAATGGAAACACAATGCCTGTAAAAGCGCATCAATCGCACGCCGGCGCAGCAGTGGAGGCATGCGTTTACGCACACCTAACGCCCGCATGTATGCGACGTGGATTGCAAAATCGAAACGGGACGTAAAGCCTTCAGCTTTAGCCATTAGTTTTCGACAGAATGGCAATGTTTTCTTGCCTTCTGAGGGGGTGAATACCGGTGTAGGGTTTTTAACCTGTCGGTATTGGGTTAAAGGTGTTTGAACCTCAGCCACGCCTTCCTGCGCTTATGTTGCACAGAAGGAGCAGGCACGGAAAGACTTGTCTTTTTTCGCGCACGAGTTATACTCCCCAACAGATACAACATTATCTGTTGGATTCTAGGAACCCCGGATATCTTTCTCGTCCCGCCAAAGATGAAGAAGATTTCGGGGTTTTTGTCATTTTAAGGTCCACTGGAACCTAAATAATGTCGCCTTATGGCGCGACTACCTAAGAATTCATTGAATTGTATTGAACTTTACCACCTGATTTAGAAGGGATCAATTTGAAGCCCTGACGCAGTTACTCAGGCTGATTTGCCTGATTCAAATTGCTCAAAAGCAAATTGCATACGTTCAAAGAGCTCAGATGGCACGCAGTAAAAAGCTGGTTCATTGTAGCTAAGAACAGCAACAGGCTCTCCCTTTCCAGATGCAACAGCTTCAACAGGATTTCTCTTAAGCTCTGTCAAACCTAAAACTCTTCTGCAATGTATAAGATGAGTCATGTTTCTCTCCTAACTACTGAATAACAACTCGATTAAGATGTTAGCACAACTGTAGACCGATTAAAGGTATTTTATGTGTTTTAGCGTGCATGATCTTAGAGTGATCAATGCACTACTTTCTCCTAAAAACATGGCGATTCATAACAACTGCGGTGATTGACTAACAAGATATACAGAAGTACCCTACTTTGGCAGCAGCTAGTTCCGCTGCCGGGCGTAGGAACCCGCTTATATCTCTGTGAGAATGTTTTTGACCTTTTCACAACCAAAGCCAAGCTTCCAGAAATGGATCTCGCCAGTATTTCTATGGTAGCTCAGGCGGGGCAGCTCTCGGGCTGGTCGGTAAAGAGATAACCGGCATTCCTACCCCCGTCTGGGCTATCGCCATAATGAGTGTAGGAACTCAGGCGTATGCGATCCTCTGCCTTATCTCTGGAACTAAACATATGACCACTACGTTAAACCTGCCTAAAGCACCCTCTTTAAAGCTCACTCCCTGCATGGGCATCAGCAGTAAATCCTCAACGGATGTTTGCTCTCATCGTTCCGGCTTTGAAAAGCTATTTCAATTCATGTACCTACCGATTCTATCCCTGCAATCCTGAACAAGTGCAACTCGATTTTGCATCATTTTTTAGTTTTGATTAGCAATAGGATATCTACATGAAACAGAGAGAAACATTCGAATCACTTGAAATTCTTTTTCCTGAACTCTCACCTAAGCAGCTCGAAATTAGTACGCTCTACGCTCTCGGTACACCACATGAAACCATTGCTAAGACATGCAACGTATCAACCGAAACTGTTCGTACTTATTTGAAGCGCAGTATCAAGGCTCTTAAATTGGAAGGGCATGACGGACTACGCACAACAATTTTACTTAGGTCGTTCATTCACGCGATTAATAAGGGCACTGTTGCAAATAGTCGGTGGTGATAAACTTATCATCCCCTTTTGCTGATGGAGCTGCACATGAACCCATTCAAAGGCCGGCATTTTCAGCGTGACATCATTCTGTGGGCCGTACGCTGGTACTGCAAATACGGCATCAGTTACCGTGAGCTGCAGGAGATGCTGGCTGAACGCGGAGTGAATGTCGATCACTCCACGATTTACCGCTGGGTTCAGCGTTATGCGCCTGAAATGGAAAAACGGCTGCGCTGGTACTGGCGTAACCCTTCCGATCTTTGCCCGTGGCACATGGATGAAACCTACGTGAAGGTCAATGGCCGCTGGGCGTATCTGTACCGGGCCGTCGACAGCCGGGGCCGCACTGTCGATTTTTATCTCTCCTCCCGTCGTAACAGCAAAGCTGCATACCGGTTTCTGGGTAAAATCCTCAACAACGTGAAGAAGTGGCAGATCCCGCGATTCATCAACACGGATAAAGCGCCCGCCTATGGTCGCGCGCTTGCTCTGCTCAAACGCGAAGGCCGGTGCCCGTCTGACGTTGAACACCGACAGATTAAGTACCGGAACAACGTGATTGAATGCGATCATGGCAAACTGAAACGGATAATCGGCGCCACGCTGGGATTTAAATCCATGAAGACGGCTTACGCCACCATCAAAGGTATTGAGGTGATGCGTGCACTACGCAAAGGCCAGGCCTCAGCATTTTATTATGGTGATCCCCTGGGCGAAATGCGCCTGGTAAGCAGAGTTTTTGAAATGTAAGGCCTTTGAATAAGACAAAAGGCTGCCTCATCGCTAACTTTGCAACAGTGCCGCTCGGTACATAAGGCGAAGCTGAGCGTGATAAAAAATAAATTAATGGATTAACCGCTCAGGCCACTAGCGAATTACCTACTACAAAAATGATCACTGCGCTAAGCTGTGTCCTTTGACCCATAAAAAATGGACATCCTAATGGCAAGATTCAACGGCGTCATGAAGAACGGTAAGGACGTTCCAATGGATGCGGACGACTTTGATATGCTGATTCAGAAGGTAGATCGACTAACACTCAAATCACTCTATGCCGTCAGACTTGTTTTAGTTGAAAAAATGAATCGTGAGGACGCCAGTGATAAGACTGGGCTTTCCATGAAGGGGATGCAACTAGCTCTTAGTAAAGTAGCAAGAGTCCGAATGGGAGTGCGTGACGACTGGATAGAAGTTAATACCTGGGCTCCCCCTGAAATGGCTGCCGAGTTCATGCGAAAGCTTCAAGAGATAGAGTGATCTAGTGTGCTGTTCTCGAATTAACATTTCTCCAATCTTGGTTACACTTGTTGTGTCATCCAACGTTCGGAGAAGCTCAGGTGAACGCCCCAAAATCACCCTCAGTCCAGAAGAGCACGCCGAGCCGAGCCGGTGCGTACGTTCGGCCACCATCAGCCAGCGCGACGGTCGTCGGGCACGAGTAATTCTGTTGGCAGCTCAAGGTTGCACGAGAGTAGAGATTGCCCGGCTCACCGGGTTCTCACTCCTCGTAATCACTTGCTGGTGTCAGCGGTTCGGTTTGCTCGATAAACCAGGTCGAGGTCGTAAACCTTTTCTGCCCCTTGAAACTGTGCACCGTGTTCTTGAGCAATTCTTTCAACCGCGCATCGGTGAACCTCGATGGAGCTGCCGAAGCATGGCACGAGCGGCTGGAATTTCGGCTACCCGCGTGCACAAACTCTGGGCGGCCAATGACTTGAAATCGCACCTGACTCGCACCTTCAAATTGTCCAATGACCCGAATTTTGAAGAGAAATTCTGGGACGTTATCGGACTCTACCTGGACCCGCCGGACAAGGCGCTGGTGCTCTGCTTTGATGAAAAAAGCCAGATGCAAGCACTTGAACGCACCCAGCCTGGGTTGCCTTTGGGCATCGGCCATATCCGCACGCAGTCGCACGATTATGTACGCCACGGCACCGTCAGGTTGTTCACCGCGCTGGACTATCTTCAGGGACGCTTGATCAGCAGTATTGAATATCAGCACCGGCATCAGGAGTGGTTGGAACTTCTCAAGAAAATCAATCGAGAAACACCCAAGCACCTTCAGTTGCACTTGATCGTTGACAACTACGTCACTCACAAGCATCCAAAAGTGAAGGCGTGGCTGGAAAAACATAAACGCTTCCATGCATTTCACTCCGACCTCCAGCTCATGGTTGAACGCTTTTTTCGGGGCATCACGGTGTATTTACGTGAGGGCAGTTTCAGTTCAGTGCGCGAGCTGGAAAGCTCGATTACCACTTTCCTGGCCCTGCGTATTGCGCAACCAACTCGGTATGCCTGAAACGCCAAAGGCGAAGATATCTTGAAAAAATTCAGCGCCCCCGCGAAGCAATGGCCTCACAAGCTAATGGGTAAATTATTTCGCACACAAAATTCGGTACACCCCCTCAAAAAGCGACGGAGATCACCCGCTCGCGAAAATGAATCGCGCACTCACACTTGTTGCCGGGGGACGACCAGTGAAGCTGGTCAGTAAATGTCTCAGTATGGCGCGCTCGCAATTGATTGATGTGATGAGGATCTACACGCCAATACTCGCCGATATATAGCGGAAAACGCTGAATGACTTCAGCGTTCCGATCACGACGCAAGGGCAGACCTTAGAATTTCGCTTCCACATCCAACTGCAGGGTGTTGGTATCGGCGTTCTGCTGAGAGCGGCTGGAGTAATCTGCATCAGCCAAGAAGTATGTAGCACCGATCCCAAAGTTCTTGTCGATGTCGTAACCCACCTTGAATTTGTGTCCACGCGAGCCGGTAGTACCGTAGGCAAAATCGGAATCAGTGAAGGCGCCGACCACAGCGTTGCGCTGAACATCGCGGTAGTTGTAATCGAGGTTGAAGTCATACACCCGAGTCTTGAGGCCCGTCAACCAAGCGGTGTCCTGGTTGCTGTCGGTCTCGTTGTTGACCACATATTGCCCATAGAGGGAGAGTGGGATTGGCAAGCCGCTGATGTCGATTTGGCCAAAGGCTTCGTACAGGCGAAACTTGTTAGTGGAGTTGCCATTGACAGCCAGCGCACACGGCGTGCTGGTGCTGGTGCAGCGGCTGTCCTTGTCGTTGTCATAGCTATAGACGCTACCGCCCAAGGTGACCTTGAGGTTGTCGGACGGAGCGAAGCGGGCACCGAGCTGGCCGGCGTACAAGCGCAGATCGTGGCGAAATTGCACACCCTCGCCATCTACGCTGTCCTTGAGCGTGTAGTAACCAGCGCTGCCGAATAGCTCTGCGTCACCGAGCGGGTATTTGTAGGTGGCAGCTAAACCTTCAGGATTAATGTCACCGTCCCAGATCACATCTCCCATGCTCACCCATGGCTGCGCCATCTTGCCGCCGATAATATGAAGGTTCTTCACGGCTGTAGGGTGGAAATCGATGTAGGCCTGGTCCAACCACAGTTGTTTCTTGTCGAAGTAGTTGTCCAGGTCCTGGTTGGTGGAGCGGGCATCGTCACCACCTCCTGTAGCGATGCGGATACCGGCGTCAACTTGTGGGTTGACTTCGCTATAGGCACCGAGACGAGCACGGATACGCTGGCGATCCTTGTCGCGACCACCGTCAATCTTGATTGTCTCTTGACGCACGCGCACGTCGCCTTTGATTTGGGTCTTGGCAGCCCAGGCCAACTTCTGTTCAAACGCCGTCAAGTCTTCCTTCTTGATTTGTTGACCGGCCAATTGTTGGTTGGCTTGCATGTCACGATTCAACTCGGTCTTCAACTCAGAATACTGCTCTGGCGTAATGGAGCCATTGGCTTTGAGCATTTCGAGCAGTTTCGCATCGACTGCGGCACCGGCCGGAACACTCATGGCCAACACCAAGCCACCACACAAGCCCGCTGCAATTCGTGTAGAAACAAAACGCATATTGATCTCCAAAATAAGATGAGATGGCGCAGGCCACCTCAAGAAAAAGCCAGCCTTAAAGACGCGTAAAAAAGGACTAGTTATCCCGCGCTCTAAAAACTGGCGCCATTTTTACCGGAGACCATTACAGAAAAGTGGCAATGTGATGGCAGTTCGATGACAGCGCCGTTTGATCGAAAAGGCTGCGTTAGAGCGGTTAGTGCCACGAGGAAATGAAGATTTCTTGTTGGTCCGCGATACTCACTTGAATGTCAGGCCCCGCGCGTTCAGCGTAGTACCAGCCCTGCGCGCTTCCAGGCTTGGCCGAGATCCAGTAAGTGAGGATCGGCGACAGGATGCCGGCGCTGGCAGCGACCGCACCGATCACGACCAGCATCAACATAAAATCAGATGCCCAAGGTACAAGGAACAACCCAGCAGCCAGCACGGAGAATGCGGGTGCGATGAGCCATCGGGTCGTGTCCGGCTTAAACCAAGGTGAGAATACGATTGCTTGCATCCCAAACATGACCAGGCTGCACTCGGTGAACATCAGCGCAATCTGATATGGACTCAAACCTAGTTCCTGTTTCCCACGCAGGGCGAGCCCGAGGCGTTGTTGCTCAAATCAGGGAACTATCCCGCAGTTTGGTGATCTGATCTCTTAGGTTCACCACCGGGAGCGCCAGATGGGCAAGTCCAAGCACAAGATCAGCAACTGGAAACAGTACAACCAAGCCTTGGTGCAACGTGGTTCGTTGACCGTCTGGATGGATGAGCAAGCCATCCAGCAGTGGCATTGCCAGACCCATCATGGCCGCCGAGGGCGAGGCTTCCATTACAGCGACTCCGCCATTGAAACCGCGCTGATGCTCAAGGCGGTATTCAAGCTACCGCTGCGTGCCTTGGAAGGCTTCATCAACTCGCTGTTCCAGCTGATGAATGTGCCCTTACAGTCGCCGGACTACAGCTGTATCAGCAAGCGCGCCAAGACGGTCGAAATCAAGTACCGCCTACCGAGCCATGGCCCAGTAGCTCACCTGGTCATCGATGCCACCGGACTCAAGGTCTATGGCGAGGGCGAATGGAAAATTCGCAAGCACGGCAAGGAGAAACGCCGCGTCTGGCGCAAGCTTCACCTGGCCGTAGATGCGGCGACCCATGCCATCGTCGCAGCCGAAGTCAGCCTGGAAACGGTGGGCGATAACGAGGTGCTGCCCACGCTGCTCAACCCCTTGCGCCGCAAGATAGAACAAGTCAGCGCCGATGGTGCCTATGACACCAAAGCCTGTTATGCCCTACTACAAAAGAAGGGCGCCAAGGCCACCATACCGCCGAGAAAAAATGCGGCATTCTGGAAGACAGGCCATCCACGCAACGAGGCGGTTGCCGCGCTCAAGGCAGGAGAGCTGGAGCAATGGAAAAAGGACTCTGGCTATCATCAGCGCTCGATAGCTGAGACCGCCATGTATCGCTTCAAGCAGCTCATCGGTCCGAAACTGAGTCTGCGGAGCTACAACGCCCAGGTGGGTGAGATCCTGGCTGGGGTAAAAGTCATGAACAAGGTCATAGGGCTTGGTATGCCCATTCGGCAGGCCGTCAACTAAGCCCGCCCGGCGGGTTGGGGAGCGAGTATCCGACTTTGGATTTGATCAACAAGGCCCGAGCCCGACCTCGAAGGTCCCGACGCCCACCGAAACGATGAAAGTGAGGATGAGTAGTTTTGGCACGAGCCATGCTTTTTGATCGGCCAAGGCATTAGATATCTTCTTTGTCCGACCAAGGCCTTCAATACTTGGTACTGAAAACGCAACTCCACCGGCCACTAAAAAGGCGAACAGTCCCGTCACCGCGAGCGGAACCGCGACGGATCCTGCCGGCAAAGCGCGTTACGAACACGCTCAGCATCGGTCCAAGCAGGAAGCCGCTAATCCCTGTCATGCTGACGAACGCAAGCCGACGGGCCCGTCCCTGCTCGGTCGTCGCGACGTTGCCGAATACAGCCGCTGCAACAGGCGTCACCGCTGCAGCAAACATGCCGCTTATGAAGCGCTCGGCGTAAACAGCGATGAGACTCAACAAAAGAGAAAACCAGCATGGTTACGCCAAAGCCGAGAAGTCCTACAAGTAGTACACCTCGCGGGCCGCGCTGATCGGAAAGTCGGCCCCACATGGGTGCAAATAAAAAAAGTGAGAGAGTGTAGACAGCAGTCAGTAACCCAGTGTGCTGGGAAACTAGCGCAGCATCACTTTCAGCTCCCAAGAGTCGCTCAATTAGGTAGGGTAAAAGCGGAAGCACGATGCCAAAACCAACCGACACAGTGAACACGCCGAGCATAAGCGCGGCCGTAGTCGCTACGGGCAAACCTGCTGAGCGCGCGCTGGTGACCTTCATGTAGCCGCAGGCCATCGAGTCATGCCTGCGGTCCAACTTCTGAGCATCATAGGGACGAGTTAACCGCAGCAACCACCCTTGGATTAATGATTGGGCGTGGCCTTGGCCGCACTCACTCCATAGCCCGCGCCTTTCACGGCCGATTTCAGTTGATCGGGCGAGGTGAGTTGCTCGTCATAACGCACGGCAGCCTCGCCGGTCGAGAGCGACACTACTACGTCATCGACTCCGGGAATTGCTTTCAGGGGTCGTCTCAGAAAACGGAATCTATGGTCACTCCCGTTTTTGCAACACCGATTTTGACGACAAGTTGGCTTGCTTGAATCTATCCGGCGTCTGAATGGGATTTTATTCCCGCGCCTTGATGAGTTCCGCGCCTGATGAACCTCCAGAAAATATACGGCTTCAATGAGCCTTTCCGTTTTACAGGTTCCTCAACAGGCCGGTGGGCCGTTAGTATCATCAATATCAGTATTCGCAAAACCAGATCAGTAATTCTTTAAACCGGTGTATTTCTGCCGTTATGCTACATAAGTTTGCTGTCGTGCCGTTAGGGCCCAGGCTATTCTGGCCAGCTTGTTTGCCAGAGCACAAGTGACGACAAAGTTGCTTTTCCGGCACAGTAAATCCCTGACCCAATCGGCCAATTTGCCAGACTGGTGTTCCAGTTTTTGTATGAATACCCTGGCACATTGAACCAACAAAGTTCGGATCTTTTTATTACCTCGCTTACTAATTCCCAGCAATGTCGTCCTACCTCCCGTGCTGTACTGCCGAGGTACAAGCCCTGTTGCCGCCGCAAAGTCACGGCTGCTGGCGTACTGCTTCCCGTCGCCAATCTCAGTTGAAATAGTACTCGCTGTCAGTGTTCCGACGCAGGGAATGCTCAGCAAGCGCTGTCCAACCTCATCTTCGTCCAACTTTCGTTTCAACTGGGATTCCAAATCTTTAATCTGCTCAACAAGATAGTGATAATGCTGTTGTAATTTCAGCAATAACTGGCTGAGGTAAAGAGGCAAACTATTATCCTCAAGAATGGTACTCAGTCGGCTAATAACGGCAGCTCCTCGGGGAACGCTAATGCCAAATTCCAGCAGAAAAGCATGCATTTGATTGGTTGTTTTTACCTTATCCTGAACCAGGGATTCACGGACACGATGCAGAGCCCGCATTGCCTGCTGAGATTCCGTTCTGGGCTGCACAAAACGCATAGACGGACGCGATGCAGCTTCACAAATAGCTTCGGCGTCGACAAAGTCGTTTTTATTGCTTTTAACGAACGGGCGGACAAATTGTGGTGATATCAGCTTTGGGGAATGCCCCAACTCTTCCAACTTGCGTGCCATAAAGTGAGAACCGCCACAGGCTTCCATTGCGATGGTTGTAGCGGGGCATGTCGCCAAAAATTCGATCAACTTTGGCCGGGTAAATTTTTTACGGTAAACAGCCTTCCCGCGACGATCCTGGCAATGAATATGGAAAGAGTTTTTACCCAGATCGATACCAATGAGCGCAATGTTTTCCATGATAGTTCTCCGAATGAAAGCCTGTCCTCAGCATAGTACCGGGAAGGAGGGAGTGACCATCTCATTAAATAAAGCACGCTAAGCCGGTTGCAGCGGCCGTAGCGGCCTGAACTTGCCCGCGCCGATCTTGGCGCTGCTGCGCCAGAGGTAATCGCCGGTCAGGTTGATGTGCTCCCAGCCGAGCGGCGACAGGTACTGCAACAGGCCGTCATCGACGGCTTGACCGTGGCCACGCAAGGCGTTCGCGGCCCGCTCCAGATAGACCGTGTTCCATAGCACGATGGCCGCCGTCACCAGGTTGAGGCCGCTGGCCCGGTAGCGCTGCTGCTCGAAGCTGCGGTCGCGGATTTCCCCCAGGCGGTTGAAGAACACGGCGCGGGCCAGCGCGTTGCGCGCCTCGCCTTTGTTCAGCCCGGCATGCACGCGGCGGCGCAGCTCGACGCTTTGCAGCCAGTCCAGGATGAACAGTGTGCGCTCGATGCGTCCCAGCTCACGCAGGGCGACGGCCAGGCCGTTCTGGCGCGGGTAGCTGCCAAGCTTCCTGAGCATCAGCGAGGCCGTCGCCGTGCCCTGCTTGATCGAGGTGGCCATCCGCAGGATTTCATCCCAATGGGCGCGGACGTGCTTGATGTTGAGCGTGCCGCCGATCATCGGTTTCAACGCCTCGTAGGTGGCATCGCCCTTCGGGATGTAGAGCTTGGTGTCGCCCAGGTCACGAATGCGCGGGGCGAAGCGGAAGCCCAGGAGGTGCATCAACGCGAAGACGTGGTCCGTGAACCCTGCCGTGTCGGTGTAGTGCTCCTCGATCCGCAGGTCGGATTCGTGATACAGCAGGCCGTCGAGCACGTAGGTCGAGTCGCGCACGCCGACGTTCACGACCTTGGTGTGGAACGGCGCGTACTGGTCGGAGATATGGGTGTAGAACGTCCGCCCTGGGCTGCTGCCGTATTTCGGATTGATGTGGCCGGTGCTCTCGGCCTTGCTGCCGGTGCGGAAGTTCTGGCCGTCCGACGATGACGTGGTGCCGTCGCCCCAATGCTCGGCGAAGGGATGTCGGAACTGCGCGTTGACCAGCTCGGCCAGTGCCGCCCCGTAGGTTTCGTCGCGGATGTGCCAGGCTTGCAGCCAGGCCAGCTTGGCGTAGGTCGTGCCGGGGCACGATTCCGCCATCTTGGTCAGGCCCAGGTTGATCGCGTCGGCGAGGATCGTGGTCAGCAACAGGTTTTTGTCCTTGGCCAGGTCGCCTGACTTCAGGTGGGCGAAGTGCCGGGTGAAGCCCGTCCATTCGTCTACCTCCAGCAGCAATTCGGTGATCTTGACGTGCGGTAGGATCATCGCCGTCTGGTCGATCAGGGCCTGTGCGGTATCGGGCACCGCCGCATCGAGCGGCGTGATCTTCAGGCCCGACTCCGTGATGATGGCGTCCGGCAGCTCGTTGGCCAGCGCCATGCGGTTGACGGTGGCGAGCTGCGTTTCCAGCAGCGTCAGCCGGTCATGCAGGTACTGGTCGCAATCGGTGGCCACGGCCAGCGGCAATTCGCTGGCCTGCTTGAGGCTGGCGAATTTCGCGGGCGGCACCAGGTAGTCCTCGAAGTCCTTGAACTGGCGCGAGCCTTGCACCCAGATGTCGCCGGAGCGCAGCGCGTTCTTCAGCTCCGACAGCGCGCACAGTTCGTAGTAGCGCCGGTCGATGCCGGTGTCGGTCATCACCAGCTTCTGCCAGCGCGGCTTGATGAACTCGGTCGGCGCGTCGGTGGGCACCTTGCGGGCGTTGTCGCTGTTCATGCTGCGCAGCACCTCGATGGCGTCGAGTACGTCCTTGGCGGCGGGCGCGGCCCGCAACTTGAGCACGTCGAGAAATTCCGGCGCGTAGCGGCGCAGCGTGGCGTAGCTCTCGCCGATGCGGTGCAGGAAATCGAAGTCCTCGGGTTGCGCGAGCCGCTGCGCTTCGGTGACGCTCTCGGCGAAAGCATCCCAGGACATGACGGCCTCGATGGCGGCGAACGGATCGCGGCCCGCTTGCTTGGCCTCGATCAGCGCCTGGCCGATGCGCCCGAACAGCCGCACCTTGGCATTGATCGCCTTGCCGGATGCCTGGAACTGCTGCTGATGCTTGTTCTTGGCGGCATTGAACAGCTTGCCCAGGATGCGGTCATGCAGGTCGATGATTTCGTCGGTGACGGTGGCCATGCCCTCGATGGCGAGCGCCACCAGGGTCGCGTAACGCCGCTGCGGCTCGAACTTCGCCAGGTCGGCGGGCGTCATCTGGCCGCCCTCGCGGGCGATCTTGAGCAGCCGGTTCTGGTGAACCAGCCGCTCGATGCCGGAGGGCAGGTCGAGCGCCTGCCACGCCTTGAGGCGTTCGATGTGTTCCAGCATGTGCCGCGAGTTCGGTTTGACCGGGGATTGCCGCAGCCAGGCCAGCCACGTCGTCTTGCCGTTGTCGCGGCGCTTGAGCAGATCGTCGAGGCGACGGCGATGCACGTCCGTCAGCGGCTCAGCCAAGGCGTCGTAGAGACGCCGGTTGGCGCGGGTAATCGCTTCGGCGCTCGCCCGCTCGACGGCGTTGAGGGCGGGCACAATGACCGACTGCCGCCGCAGGTGCTCGATCAAGGCTCTGGCCAGCACGATGCCCTTGTCGGTTTGCATGGCCAGCTCGGTCAGCAACTGGACAGCCTGCCGGTAGTGGCCAATCGTGAACGGCTGGAAGCCGAACACCGTTTGCAGCTCGACCAGGTGCTCGCGTCGGGTCTGCTCACGCTGCCCGTACTCGTCCCAGCTTTCGATGCCGACCTTGAGCTGGTTGGCGACCAGTCTCAGCAATGGCGGGAACGGTGGCTCATCAGCGCCAAGGATGACGCCGGGAAAGCGCAGGTAGCAGAGCTGCACCGCGAAGCCCAGCCGATTGGCCGGGCCGCGCCGCTGCCGGATGATGGAGAGGTCGCTTTCGCTGAACGTGTAGTGACGGATCAACTCATCCTTGGTGTCCGGCAACGCCAGCAGGCTTTCGCGCTCGGCGGCGGAGAGGATCGAACGGCGGGGCATGCGGTTTCCTTCTTCTTGAAAACGTAGGTTTGTGACAAGCCCGCCAAGGCAACCGGCGCGGCACGGGAATCAAGGCATTGCGATTCTCGAAAATAGTTCTTGAAATTCTATTCTTGATTGCATATCATCTCAACGAGTTTCGATAAGAAAGGATGCGCATGCGACCGTCTGTTGTGCTTGACATGAAGCGAAGCGCAGTGCGTGAAGCGGTAGGCCGCTTTCGCGCCGCGAACCCGCGCGTCTTCGGCTCGGTGCTGCATGGCACCGACCGGGATGGCAGCGACCTCGACCTGTTGGTCGATGCGCTGCCCGGTGCCACGTTGTTGGACTTGGGCGATTTGGAAGAAGAACTGAAATCGCTGCTCGGCGTTGACGTCGATCTGCTGACTCCCGGCGACCTGCCGCCGAAGTTCCGGGCCAAGGTGCTCGCGGAGGCGCAACCGATATGAGCGAGAACCGCCTGCCCGATTACCTCGACCACATTCAGCAGGCCGCAACCGATGCGCGCAGCTTCGTGGAAGGGATGGCCAAGGACGACTTCTTGGCCGACAAGCGCACCCAGCAGGCCGTCATCATGAGCCTGATCGTCATCGGCGAGGCGGCCACAAAGGTGATGGATGGCTACGTCGAGTTCACCCAGGCGCATGCCGACGTGCCGTGGCGCAGCATGCGCAATATGCGTAATCGCATGGCTCACGGCTATTTCGACATCAACCTCGATGTGGTGTGGGAGACGGTACAGGAATGGCTGCCGGCGTTGCTCCAGCAATTGCCCGCCGTGCGTCAGGATGCCG
This sequence comes from Leclercia adecarboxylata, assembly GCF_006171285.1. Taxonomy (NCBI): domain Bacteria; kingdom Pseudomonadati; phylum Pseudomonadota; class Gammaproteobacteria; order Enterobacterales; family Enterobacteriaceae; genus Leclercia; species Leclercia adecarboxylata. The sequence goes on from NZ_CP040895.1 coordinate 41,894, forward strand.
ACGATGAAGACCGTAACGACAACTGTGAAAGAGGGATCTCCGATGACTGTTGAATCGAGAATATTTTCTGTAGCCGAGTATGTTCAGCCGTCCGAAGGCGAGCCTATTCGTTCCGTTGTGCTTGAAACCCGAGACTCAATTATCGTGGTTTGGCATGTCCATCCCGGGCAGGAAATTGCGGCTCACATTCATCCTCACGGCCAAGACACGTGGACTGTTTTGTCGGGAATGGCTGATTACTTTCAGGGCAATGGGATTGTTCGTGCCCTCAGGGAAGGTGAGATAGCCGTGGCAAGACCGGGCCAAGTGCACGGGGCGCGAAATACAGGTACCGAGCCATTTGTGTTCGTCTCGGTTGTGGCATCAGCCAATGCCGGTTTCGTATTGGCTGAGCGATAGAGCCCAATCTCTGGAGTTGGTCCAATGAGCGGTCGGGGAGATAGGTAACAGACATGCAGCGGACACGGCTGCTAAACCAGGTCGCAAACCTCCTTGCGTCGCAGCGTGCCGCAAGCGACGCGATCAATCGAATGGGGTCGGCATGAGACTGAACACCATCCAGTTCCCGACCGCGTAGCCGCCTGTCCTGCCGATCAGGTCTTGACCATCGACGCCTGGGATCAGTCCTGAATGTTCTTGGAGACCACTACGTTATGAGCCGCAGCCGCCGCAAAACACCCATCGTCGGGCACACGACCTGCGGCAGCGAGCGCGAGGACAAGAAGCTCTGGCATCAGCGCTGGCGCACCCGTGAGCGCACGGCGCTGACCAGCGCGTCGCCCGAAGCCCTGAGCGCCCATCTGCCCCTGCTGGAAAACCAGGCCAGCAGCGTCTGGTCGATGGGCAAGGATGGCCGCTCCTACTGGCCCGTCAAGCGCCAGGCCGCCACGGCGGATCGCATCGCCAATCACAAGGGACGCAACCCGCAAGAACGCGCCTCCCTGAAAAAGCGCCTGCTGCGCAAGTGGATGAGCAAATGAAGCTCTCCTTCCATCAGCACATTGCGCTGTTCTGGATGATCGGTGCTCCGGGCGTCTTCGCGCCCGTGATCGAGAACGCCAAGCGGCCCGATGCCGGCGCCGTCATGGCGTGGGGTGTCGCGATCGTGGCGGTGATGATCCTCTTCACCCCTTTGCTGCTGCGCTGTCCACCATTCCGGCGCTGGTATGGCCGGACGGATGCGCTGTCGGAGCGGCAGCGCCAGGCGCTTGCCGAGCGCGGCCTGCGCCGCTACTACCAGACCGCTTTCGATGACGGCTACGTGCCCCGCGTGATGCCCTACGTGTGGCGCATCATCTGGACGGTCGGCGGGTTGATGGCTGTGACCGCCGTACTGCCTACCAACACCGGACGGCCAGCCTTCGATGCCTTGGTGGTCTTCTCGACCTGGTATCCGATAGGCGTGATGCTGCTGGTTTTCGCGTCGAGGCCCCTTGGCCGGTTGATTCGCCAAAGAGCACAGGAGCGGCGGAAATGAGCACGTCAACCATCGAGGCGCTGGCCAGCGCCTGGGCAAGGATTGCCGAGGAAGCGGAATTCCCCGCTGACTACGAGGGGACTGCCACACCACAAGCGCATCGGGCTAGCGAAGCTATTCAGGAGCAGATTCGGGAGCGCATCGTCGCCACCAACGACATGCGGCTGTTCAGCCTGCTGCACCTGCTGGGTCAGGCGTCGCTGCGCATGGAGCAAGCGCTGTGGCCGGAGGATTACGAGCGGATGACGCGCGAGGTTGAGGAAGCCCTGCGGCAAGCCACCGACGCCAACGCCAGATCGTACACCCACGAAGAAGTGATGCAGGCGATGCAGGAACGCATCGACCGGGCGCGAGACAAGCCATGTTGATTGGCTATGCGCGCGTCTCGACGCAGGATCAGAACCTGGAGCTGCAACGCGAAGCCTTGAGCAAGGCCGGATGTAAAAAGGTCTTCGAGGACAAGGTGAGTGGCACGCGGGCAGACCGGCCTGGCTTGGCCAAGACGCTCGAAATGCTGCGCGAAGGCGATACTTTGGTCGTCTGGAAGCTCGACCGGCTGGGCCGGTCGGTCAAGCAACTGGTCGATCTGGTCGGCGATCTGCACAAGCACGGTGTCCAGTTCAGGAGCCTCACCGACTCCATCGACACCGGCACACCATCCGGGCGGTTCTTCTTCCACGTCATGGCGAGCCTTGCCGAAATGGAGCGCGAGCTGACCGTCGAGCGCACCCGCGCCGGGCTGGAAGTCGCCAAGCAGCTCGGCCGCAAAGGCGGCCGCAAGCCGAAGATGACCGACAGCAAGATCGAGTCGGCCAAGAAGCTGCTGGCCAGCGGGGTGCCGCCCAAGGACGTGGCCAAGAACCTCGGCGTGTCCATTCCGACGCTGTACCGCTGGGTGCCAGCCTCCACGCACGCTTAGCGTGCTTTATTTAATGAGATGGTCACTCCCTCCTTCCCGGTACTATGCTGAGGACAGGCTTTCATTCGGAGAACTATCATGGAAAACATTGCGCTCATTGGTATCGATCTGGGTAAAAACTCTTTGGCACTGTTGCAAATAGTCGGTGGTGATAAACTTATCATCCCCTTTTGCTGATGGAGCTGCACATGAACCCATTCAAAGGCCGGCATTTTCAGCGTGACATCATTCTGTGGGCCGTACGCTGGTACTGCAAATACGGCATCAGTTACCGTGAGCTGCAGGAGATGCTGGCTGAACGCGGAGTGAATGTCGATCACTCCACGATTTACCGCTGGGTTCAGCGTTATGCGCCTGAAATGGAAAAACGGCTGCGCTGGTACTGGCGTAACCCTTCCGATCTTTGCCCGTGGCACATGGATGAAACCTACGTGAAGGTCAATGGCCGCTGGGCGTATCTGTACCGGGCCGTCGACAGCCGGGGCCGCACTGTCGATTTTTATCTCTCCTCCCGTCGTAACAGCAAAGCTGCATACCGGTTTCTGGGTAAAATCCTCAACAACGTGAAGAAGTGGCAGATCCCGCGATTCATCAACACGGATAAAGCGCCCGCCTATGGTCGCGCGCTTGCTCTGCTCAAACGCGAAGGCCGGTGCCCGTCTGACGTTGAACACCGACAGATTAAGTACCGGAACAACGTGATTGAATGCGATCATGGCAAACTGAAACGGATAATCGGCGCCACGCTGGGATTTAAATCCATGAAGACGGCTTACGCCACCATCAAAGGTATTGAGGTGATGCGTGCACTACGCAAAGGCCAGGCCTCAGCATTTTATTATGGTGATCCCCTGGGCGAAATGCGCCTGGTAAGCAGAGTTTTTGAAATGTAAGGCCTTTGAATAAGACAAAAGGCTGCCTCATCGCTAACTTTGCAACAGTGCCTTCTACGGCACGTTTGAAGGCGCGCTGAAAGGTCTGGTCATACATGTGATGGCGACGCACGACACCGCTCCGTGGATCGGTCGAATGCGTGTGCTGCGCAAAAACCCAGAACCACGGCCAGGAATGCCCGGCGCGCGGATACTTCCGCTCAAGGGCGTCGGGAAGCGCAACGCCGCTGCGGCCCTCGGCCTGGTCCTTCAGCCACCATGCCCGTGCACGCGACAGCTGCTCGCGCAGGCTGGGTGCCAAGCTCTCGGGTAACATCAAGGCCCGATCCTTGGAGCCCTTGCCCTCCCGCACGATGATCGTGCCGTGATCGAAATCCAGATCCTTGACCCGCAGTTGCAAACCCTCACTGATCCGCATGCCCGTTCCATACAGAAGCTGGGCGAACAAACGATGCTCGCCTTCCAGAAAACCGAGGATGCGAACCACTTCATCCGGGGTCAGCACCACCGGCAAGCGCCGCGACGGCCGAGGTCTTCCGATCTCCTGAAGCCAGGGCAGATCCGTGCACAGCACCTTGCCGTAGAAGAACAGCAAGGCCGCCAATGCCTGACGATGCGTGGAGACCGAAACCTTGCGCTCGTTCGCCAGCCAGGACAGAAATGCCTCGACTTCGCTGCTGCCCAAGGTTGCCGGGTGACGCACACCGTGGAAACGGATGAAGGCACGAACCCAGTGGACATAAGCCTGTTCGGTTGGTAAGCTGTAATGCAAGTAGCGTATGCGCTCACGCAACTGGTCCAGAACCTTGACCGAACGCAGCGGTGGTAACGGCGCAGTGGCGGTTTTCATGGCTTGTTATGACTGTTTTTTTGTACAGTCTATGCCTCGGGCATCCAAGCAGCAAGCGCGTTACGCCGTGGGTCGATGTTTGATGTTATGGAGCAGCAACGATGTTACGCAGCAGGGCAGTCGCCCTAAAACAAAGTTAGAAAAGGGAAAGTATGAGCAAGTTATCTGTATTCTTTATATTTTTGTTTTGTAGCATTGCTACCGCAGCAGAGCCTTTGCCAGATTTAAAAATTGAAAAACTTGATGAAGGCGTTTATGTTCATACTTCGTTTGAAGAAGTTAACGGGTGGGGCGTTGTTCCTAAACATGGTTTGGTTGTTCTTGTAGATGCTGAAGCTTATCTAATTGACACTCCATTTACGGCTAAAGATACTGAAAAGTTAGTCACTTGGTTTGTGGAACGTGGCTATAAAATAAAAGGCAGTATTTCCTCTCATTTTCATAGTGACAGCACGGGCGGAATAGAGTGGCTTAATTCTCAATCCATCCCCACGTATGCGTCTGAATTAACTAATGAGCTGCTTAAAAAAGACGGTAAGGTTCAAGCTAAAAATTCATTTGGCGGGGTTAACTATTGGCTAGTTAAAAATAAAATTGAAGTTTTTTATCCAGGCCCAGGACACACTCCAGATAACCTAGTAGTTTGGCTGCCTGAAAGGAAAATATTATTCGGTGGTTGTTTTATTAAACCGTACGGTCTAGGTAATTTGGGTGACGCAAATTTAGAAGCTTGGCCAAAGTCCGCTAAATTATTAATATCCAAATATGGTAAGGCAAAACTGGTTGTTCCAAGTCACAGTGAAGCTGGAGACGCATCACTCTTGAAACTTACATTAGAGCAGGCGGTTAAAGGGTTAAACGAAAGTAAAAAACCATCAAAACTAAGCAACTAAATTTCTAATCGGGTAGCCGGAGGTATCTAGCCTCCAGCCCCCACACCACCCTGCATGCGGCTCCGCACAGGGCGGTTCATTTAGAACTCCTAACCTGTTATTTGGCTAGGATAATGAACTGCAATCCATCCATCTCTTAGTGAATACAATCCAGCTTTCTCTAGGTACTCGTTACTCAGCGCTTGCTGTATGCCTGGCGTTTTCGAACTACGCCAAGGGCCTTTACTTGTGAGTCCACAAGCAACGGCAGCTTGGATCCTGACACCTCGTTTAAGTAGGTTCTGCACCTTAGTCCGTGGTTTTCGCCACTGACGCCAGTAGCACATACGCACTCGGCGACGGATCCAGTGGTCTAAATCGACGCAACCTTGATAAGCGTTGGCTATGCCAAAGTAATTGATCCAACCTTGCATATATTGCCGCAGTTTAAACAGTTGATAGCTCATGCTGACTCCCCAATTGCGGTTCGTCAGTCGTCGTATCTTTTGTTTGAAAACGTGCAACGTGTTGGCATGCCATTGGATCTTTCCTCGGTTAAAGGTGAAGCCAAGGAACTTGCTTTGACCTACCTTAACTACTTGGCTTTTATGCTCGTTAACGATCAGTTTTAGCTTCGTACCAAGATAATGAGTAATACTCTTGAGAACACGTTCTCCCGCCCGTTGAGACTTCACCAAGATGATAAAGTCATCAGCGTAGCGGGCGAAGTGATGTCCTCGGCTTTCCAATTCTTTATCCAAACTATCCAGCATGATGTTTGATAATAAGGGTGAGAGTGGGCCGCCCTGAGGTACACCTTCGAAGCTTGCTTCAAATTGGTCGTTGACCATGACGCCCGCTCGCAGGTATTTGCCAATAAGCGCTAGCAGACGCTTATCCTGCACCTTACTCCTTAACTGAGTCATCAACAGATCGTGGTTGACGCGGTCAAAGAACTTGGACAGATCAACATCAACGGCAAATTTGCGCTTCTGTTTGATGATATTCCTGACTTGTAGTACCGCCTGCTGGGCGTTTCTGTTCGGCCTAAAGCCGAAGCTATTGACTGAAAAGTAGGGGTCAAACAACGGCGTGAGTATCTGAGCGATTGCTTGTTGTATCACACGATCAATCACGGTGGGGATCCCCAATTTGCGTTTACCGCCATCGGGTTTATCGATCTCCACGCGCCTGACCGCTGAGGGTTGATATTCTCCTCGCTCAAGCTGAGATTTACACTGTTGCCAGCCGCCTTGTTGCATCCAGCGCGGGAAGGCTTCGATGGTCATGCCATCGATACCCGACGCGCCTTTATTGGCTTTCACTTGTCGCCAAGCTCGGTGTAGATTCTCAGGTTCGAGTAGTTGCGGAAATAGATTGCTGCTGAAGGCTGGTTGCGGGCTAATACGCTGTTGATAGTAATCGTCTGACGACGTAGTGAGTACCGACAAGTTTGGCAAGACTCCTCCTTCTTCTAAATGTTCAGGCCTTCACCATATCCCATCCATTACGATAGGCGTTGTGACCTGCTCCCCGTTGATTAATACACCCCGATGTTAGTAATGTCTTCATAAGCCACATGAGGACATCCCCATGAAGAAGCGTTTTTCCGACGAACAGATCATCAGTATTCTCCGCGAAGCGGAAGCCGGAGTTTCTGCCCGCGAGCTCTGCCGTAAGCACGCCATTTCAGATGCCACCTTTTACACCTGGCGCAAGAAGTATGGCGGTATGGAGGTGCCCGAGGTTAAGCGGCTTAAATCTCTTGAAGAGGAGAACGCCCGCCTCAAGAAGCTACTTGCCGAAGCCATGCTGGATAAGGAGGCACTTCAGGTGGCTCTGGGGCGAAAGTACTGACGACAGGCCAGAAGCGGGAAGCCGTTGAGTTTATGTGTGATGCGACCGGTCTGTCGCAACGTCGTGCCTGCAGGCTTACAGGTTTGTCTCTGTCGACCTGCCGCTATGAGGCTCAGCGTCCGGCAGCTGATGCGCTTTTATCAGGGCGCATCACTGAGCTGGCACTGGAGCGCAGGCGTTTTGGCTACCGCCGCATCTGGCAGCTGCTGCGTCGGGAGGGCCTTCGCGTCAATCACAAGCGGGTATACCGTATTTACCACCTTAATGGACTGAGCGTAAAACGCAGACGACGCCGTAAAGGGCTGGCAACCGAACGGTTTCCGCTTCTGCGCCCGGATGCGCCGAACCTGACATGGTCGATGGATTTCGTTATGGACGCACTGGCCAACGGCCGGAGGATCAAGTGCCTGACCTGTGTGGATGATTTCACGAAGGAGTGTCTGACGATCACCACTGCTTTCGGTATTTCAGGCGTTCAGGTCACGCGTATTCTGGACAGCATCGCGCTGTTTAGGGGCTATCCGGCGACAATAAGAACCGATCAAGGCCCGGAATTTACCTGCCGCGCGCTCGATCAATGGGCCTTTGAGCATGGTGTGGAACTACGTCTTGTCCAGCCAGGTAAGCCAACGCAGAACGGATTTATTGAGAGTTTTAACGGACGCTTTCGCGATGAGTGTCTGAATGAACACTGGTTCAGCGATATTCTTCATGCCCGGAAAACGATTAATGACTGGCGGCAGGACTATAACGAGTGCCGTCCCCATTCATCGCTGGATTACCAGACACCAGCTGAATTCGCAACGGACTGGCGAAACAGGAAATATGAAGAAAAACCAACCGACATTACTAACTGAAGGTTGTATCTAATCCTGGGGGCAGGTCAGTTGGGCTACTATGCCGTCTGCTGACTTCTGCTTAATCACATGCCGAGTTGCCCCGTCATGCGCTATCGGTTTTCATCTAATTCGCTCTTTCCAGTTGATGAAATTGAAAAGCCAAGACACTTGTAGACCAGAGCCTTACTGGTTAATGACCGATCGCATGCTAAGCAGATCTCCCCAGATAAGGACATGAACTTTCTTTGCACTGCTGCATCATTTACGGTGGCCGTTAGATCACGTGGTTTCGTCGTCTTGTGCCAACTCACCTTCAGCCTACGCCTCATATGATGTTCTTGTTCATCAGCTCGCAAATTTGCTAGCGGCTTCCTTCAGACCGCCCCTCACGGGTAAGCCCTTGCCATTCGCTAGTAGTTAACGTTTAATAACAGCATGTTATCGAACGGTGACCTTCCTACAGAGGACTTTCACCTCATTAGTTCATGCCCATGCTGGGCGTACACAAAGCTATGCAATCGACGGCAAAAAGCTTCGTTCGCTTCGCGCACTACGCCTTTTCCGCGATTGATAGCGACGTTATGTGAATATTGAAATGAGCATTCCAAAGAAAGGAAGTAGAAAAATTATCGTGGGCGAAAATGAGTTTTTGTGGCTCATTAGGTCAAAACTCACATATTCGCAGGACTGTTTAGGTACAGAAATGACTGCGGTCGTTGAACCGGATGCCGGTCCTCACTGATGAAGAAGTGAACACCGTACGGGAATCGTGCCGGCAGCTTGGAGCTATCGGCCGGAACCTCAACCAGGTGGCCAGGGCCTTGAACATCGAGTTCAGGGAAAGTGACAAGCTCAAGCAAGAGGCCATCGAAAAACTGGCCGAACGGATCGACCAGCATTTGGACCATGTGTCTGAGCTGTTCGATAAGACCTGGAGCCGGTGGCACGATTGTCATTTTCAGAAGACGACTGCACCAGTTGATTGGGCGTAATGGCTGTTGTGCAGCCAGCTCCTGACAGTTCAATATCAGAAGTGATCTGCACCAATCTCGACTATGCTCAATACTCGTGTGGGCTCTGTTGCAAAAATCGTGAAGCTTGAGCATGCTTGGCGGAGATTGGACGGACGGAACGATGACGGATTTCAAGTGGCGCCATTTCCAGGGTGATGTGATCCTGTGGGCGGTGCGCTGGTATTGTCGCTATCCGATCAGCTATCGCGACCTTGAGGAAATGCTGGCGGAACGCGGCATTTCGGTCGACCATACGACGATCTATCGCTGGGTCCAGTGCTACGCCCCGGAGATGGAGAAGCGGCTGCGCTGGTTCTGGCGGCGTGGCTTTGATCCGAGCTGGCGCCTGGATGAAACCTACGTCAAGGTGCGGGGCAAGTGGACCTACCTGTACCGGGCAGTCGACAAGCGGGGCGACACGATCGATTTCTACCTGTCGCCGACCCGCAGCGCCAAGGCAGCGAAGCGGTTCCTGGGCAAGGCCCTGCGAGGCCTGAAGCACTGGGAAAAGCCTGCCACGCTCAATACCGACAAAGCGCCGAGCTATGGTGCAGCGATCACCGAATTGAAGCGCGAAGGAAAGCTGGACCGGGAGACGGCCCACCGGCAGGTGAAGTATCTCAATAACGTGATCGAGGCCGATCACGGAAAGCTCAAGATACTGATCAAGCCGGTGCGCGGTTTCAAATCGATCCCCACGGCCTATGCCACGATCAAGGGATTCGAAGTCATGCGAGCCCTGCGCAAAGGACAGGCTCGCCCCTGGTGCCTGCAGCCCGGCATCAGGGGCGAGGTGCGCCTTGTGGAGAGAGCTTTTGGCATTGGGCCCTCGGCGCTGACGGAGGCCATGGGCATGCTCAACCACCATTTCGCAGCAGCCGCCTGATCGGCGCAGAGCGACAGCCTACCTCTGACTGCCGCCAATCTTTGCAACAGAGCCTCCGTCGCCATGCTCACCTCGCTTTGGTGCACACGAGTATTGAGCATAGTCGAGATTGGTGCAGATCACTTCTGATATTGAACTGTCAGGAGCTGGCTGCACAACAGCCATTACGCCCAATCAACTGGTGCAGTCGTCTTCTGAAAATGACACTGTTTGTATATAATCATGAAAAAATGGTGAGTAGAGTTTCAGGGTAACAGGGGATGCTTATGTCGGTTTTCCACAACTGGCTACTTGAGATCGCATGTGAGAATTACTTCGTCTACATCAAACGCCTTTCCGCCAACGATACCGGCGCAACAGGTGGTCACCAGGTAGGGCTTTATATCCCTTCAGGTATCGTTGAAAAACTCTTTCCGTCTATCAACCATACCCGTGAACTGAACCCTTCGGTTTTTCTCACCGCACATGTGTCATCGCATGATTGCCCTGACAGCGAAGCCAGGGCAATTTATTATAACAGCCGTCATTTTGGTAAAACCCGGAATGAAAAAAGGATTACCCGCTGGGGTAGAGGCAGCCCACTTCAGGATCCTGAAAATACAGGGGCTCTGACGCTCCTGGCTTTCAAGCTTGATGAGCAAGGGGGGGACTGTAAGGAAGTAAATATTTGGGTATGCGCCAGCACTGATGAAGAGGACGTCATTGAGACCGCTATTGGTGAAGTTATACCCGGAGCGCTTATATCCGGCCCCGCAGGACAGATTCTAGGCGGACTATCTCTACAGCAAGCGCCAGTAAATCATAAATATATTCTACCTGAAGACTGGCACCTGCGCTTTCCGTCGGGAAGTGAAATTATTCAGTATGCAGCCAGCCATTATGTGAAAAATTCCCTTGATCCGGATGAGCAACTTCTTGACCGCCGGCGCGTGGAGTACGACATATTTCTATTGGTTGAGGAACTGCATGTTCTGGATATCATCCGGAAAGGATTTGGCTCTGTGGATGAATTTATTGCGCTGGCCAATTCTGTCAGCAATCGCCGTAAATCCAGAGCCGGGAAGTCGCTGGAACTGCACCTGGAGCATCTATTCATTGAGCACGGCCTGCGACACTTTGCGACGCAGGCCATCACAGAAGGTAATAAAAAACCCGATTTCCTTTTCCCTTCCGCAGGGGCTTACCACGATACTGAGTTTCCCGTAGAAAATCTGCGCATGCTGGCAGTCAAGACTACCTGTAAGGATCGCTGGCGTCAGATACTGAATGAGGCCGATAAAATTCATCAGGTGCATCTGTTTACACTCCAGGAGGGAGTTTCTCTGGCTCAATATCGGGAGATGCGGGAGTCGGGTGTCAGATTGGTCGTGCCATCATCTCTGCACAAAAAATACCCGGAGGCGGTGAGAGCTGAGCTAATGACGCTAGGTGCGTTTATTGCTGAGCTGACAGGGCTTTACGCAGATATTCCATAGATTATCTCCCGGCATAAATACCGGGAGGAGCGATCAGATTCGTTCAACCTTGCACGAATCGGCATTAACCGCTTTCAGGATATAAGGTTCAAGCAGTTTGGCTACGGCTTCAAACACGGGCACCACTACGGAGTTACCGAACTGCCTGTACGACTGAGTGTCTGACACAGGAATGCGAAAAGGCCTGCCATCTACTTTTTCAAAACCCATAAGGCGCGCGCACTCTCGCGGAGTCAGCCTGCGGGGCCGATGCGCCTGATTTTCTTCGTTCGCGAAGTCTGTTTCACCTGTGGCCATATCCCAGCCACGGTCTATCAGAATTTCAGACCCGTCTTTGTGATAGCGAGCAGAAAGCGTACGGGCAATGCTTTCTTTATTTTCAGGATTAACGAGGCCAAAACCGAATCCGTTACCCTTAGCTGCGTGCTTTTTGGCGTAGTTATAGAGATACTCCCAGAGTTTCGGCGTCAGTATATATTTGCTGTCAACCACGGGTTCCAGCAGTTCGCCAAATGACGGACGCTGTTCCGGATAAAAACGACTAATATCGCGCAGGGTAAAGCCCTGGTGAATGTTCAGATCACGGCGGAAACCGACCAAAACGATACGTTCTCGGTGCTGAGGTAAAAAGTGCTTTCCGTCGATAACTTTAGGATCGTTTTTGCCCATCTCAGCTGCATCCGCAACTTCATAGCCCAGTTCGTCGAGGGTATCCATGATGACTTTAAAGGTTTTACCCTTGTCATGGCTCTTCAGGTTTTTAACGTTTTCAAGAACAAAGATGGCAGGTTTTTTTGCGCGGATAATACGCGCCACATCGAAGAAAAGCGTTCCCTGAGCCTCACATTCGAAACCATGCGCGCGCCCGAGCGAGTTTTTCTTGCTTACGCCCGCAAGGCTAAACGGTTGACAGGGGAAACCTGCTAGAAGTACATCATGATCCGGCACATGCTCATTAATGTAAGCATAGGCATCGTTTTCAGGTACTTCAGGTTTATCACTGAGCGTGACTTCACGAATATCGAGATTGAAAGTGTGTTCCTGAGCATCGTTAAACCAGTTAGCTTTATATGTGCGCACAGCCTCTTTATTCCATTCACTGGTAAAAACGCACTGGCCACCGATGGTTTCGAAGCCCTTCCGTATACCTCCAATCCCAGCAAACAGGTCAATAAACCGGAAGGCATAGTCAGGGTGATGTGCAGGCGCTTCCGGAAGCATTTTTCGTAGAAGTTCCTCTTCGGCTAACGTCAGCGTCTTAGGTGAGCACTTACCATTAATCCAGCGATTAAGAGTCTCGCGACTCCACTCATTTTTACCAACTTTTCTAAGCAGTTCAGCCACGTACTTCTGGTCATAGATTTCCAGCACCTGCCCGAGCAGCTTTTTATCATTTTCCTGTCGCAGTTGTTCTTCCGCTTCTGCTTTCTCAAGCAGATCCTGCGCCAGTAATTCAAATTCAGACATATTGCCTCCATTGGGTCTTATGGGTGAAACTGTATCACTCATTTGACCCAGATTGAATGTTTTTATCTGGATATTTAAACAGGTTTATTGTTAGGTAACGCACGTTGGCCACGCTGGAGCGTCTTCTGGGCCTGCTGTCGGCCTTTGAGGTCGTGGTATGGATGACGGATGGCTGGCCGCTGTATGAACCCCGCCTGAAGGGAAAGCTGCACGTTATCAGCAAGCGTTACACTCAGCGCATTGAGCGACATAACCTGAATCTGAGACAACATCTGGCAAGGCTGGGACGGAAGTCACTGTCGTTCTCAAAATCGGTGGAGCTGCATGACAAGGTCATCGGGCATTATCTGAACATAAAACACTATCAGTAAGTTGGAGTCATTACCGGTTCTCTTTGTCTTTTAGTGATTCTATAAACCTCATTACGTCTGAATATAAAAATCTATTATTTGATTTATGTGGCTCATGAGGTTGTGGGATGGTCTTGTTTTTGAATGTGCCAGTTTTCTTAATGGCAAAGATTAACTCACCTTCTGTTATTCCTAACATTTCAGCAAATGTTTTTGCTTCTATAGTTACTGACTTCATTTAATTAACTCTCATGGTATCGATTTTCTTTACCGGCATCTTTAACAATGGTGCTCGTTTCTAGTGTTGCTGCGGTACGCTTCATCATCGTCTGCGGGGCGGTTGCGATAGTGAAGGAGCTGCCGGGCGTGAGCAAATCTATCAGGCGCTGGCCGCTGATAATCTCCATCCGTTCACTGGCAATACTGACAGATTTTGAACCTGCGCCGGTTTTCCCGGTATGGCAAAACAGACCGCGACAGTTATGACGTTTAAGCAACTTCTCGAACTCCTGTACGTGCTGTAAAGCAATATGGCCGCGATAGCGTTTAGCCTGAATAAGATAGCGATATTTTCCTATTATTACCTGGCCGTCAATGCCTCCATCGCCGGTATAGCGTTTGTTTCTGATGGTTCTGAAGCCATGCGCTTCAAATCCTTCCAGCAACAGTTCTTCAAACACAAAAGGATCAATTTTCCTCAGGTAGTTAATTTTTTGTGGGAAGCCCGGCAACGTCTTTATGCGCTCCAGCACCCGCCGCGCACTTTGCTGCTTCCTTTTGTGTCGCCTGTGCCGTACTGAACGCCGGAAGAATACAACGGCAAGCAGTGCGATGGCGCTGCAAGCCCATAGAATAAGGTTTTCTGTAGTGGGGAAGGGGATCATGGTCATAGTGGGCTTTCTGAGGGTAAAGAAAAGGGCGGTTAAACCGCCCTGGTGTTTAGCGACGGCTGTATACCTGCCACGAAGCGCTGCCTGACTGATTCTGGCAAATCCGCCCGTAAAGTACGGTGCCGGTCGAGTAGCGGGCGCCATTCAGATAGCAATAGCCGCTGGATTGCAGCAGTTCGTTGCGCAGCTTTTCTTCCTGCTTTGATAGCCGGGACTCCGCAGACTGCAAACGAACGGATAATTCGTTAATCTGGCGTTGCTGGTTATTCAGCTGGCTCTGCATCGCATTACCTTTATCCTGGCTGACGCAACCAGTTAAGAGAGCTGTACAGGCTAATGCACTTAATATTATTTTTTTCACGTTGGCTCCTTAAATTGAGATTATTCCTAGTTCGCCTATAAGCGAACTTTCCCGTATTTACTTATGATCTGGCTTATCATCGACTGGTTACTTCCACCTTCGCCATTATCCGGGCATTCATTAAGAAAAGCCTTCCTGGCATCCTTCGTGTGGTTGGGTAAAAAGCCGTGCTTGTTCTTTTTAACGATATTGAAGAAAGCAGCTTCAGCACTGTTACACTCGCTTCCGCCGCTATCGCCGGTGAGCTTGCCCGCCATGCACATAATAACTTTGCAGGGATCTTCAGCATGGCTGGCAGGAATATAAAGCAGACTACCAGCTGCTATCAGAGGTATTAAGAGTTTCTTCATTGTTTTGTCCTTAACAGTTTGTTCAGATATACACTCGCCAGAATGTTGATAACGGTAAGCAATATTAATAATAACGCTGCGTTATAAATAGATTTGTAACCTATATCGCCTGCAATATATTCGACAACAAAAACGAAAATCGTTAAAATTGTGTAAAACTTGATTAACTTTCCTGTAATTTTCTTAACAATATAAGCAACTGAATAAGAGCCGGATTTGATGATGCTGGCGAGTAACCTGATCGCATGGACACGAAATTTTCTAAAAATGGGCGGAATGGAAGATGCCTTTTTCTTCCTTCTGCTTTTTTGCCTTTCCGCAAAATCAATAAGTTCGCCCATTTTTATACCCTCCGGTTATATCTTCAGATCATCAAGTGATAAACCACTATCAAGCAGCTCTTTGAGCCATGTGGGTCGGCGGCCAGTCCCGGACCAGGTATTTTCTGCGTTCCTGGGGTCGCGGTATTTTGCTGGTCTATGTTCTCTGGGGTTGGCTACGCCCTGCATCTTCATGGCTTCCAGGCTAATGCCAGCGTCCAATTTTGCAGTTAGCCAGGCCGGGCGCTTCCCTATACCAGTCCACGTATTAAAAGGGTTATCCGGGTCACGATACACGGGTTCGCCTTTTGGTCGTTTTTCTGATTTCAGGGGAACCAGCATCACCTTCCTTCCTTCAGCGGTTTTCTTTTCGTTTCTTCTTGACACGATCTCATTAGCCCTTATCATAAACAAAAGTCGTCGAAATTACAATTACGCGGTGAAACATAAATGAGTAAACATCCAAAACTCCTGGTTCTCGCTCTGGCCTGCCTTGCTTGTGCTGGCCGTGCCAGTGCTGCGCCTGCCTCCGATGAAGTTGCCAGGCTTGCGCAGAGATGTGCGCCTGATGTTTCACCCTTAACGATGGCGTACATCGTCGGCCATGAGTCCTCAAATGGGCCGTACAGGATCAATATTAACGGTAGTATTCAGTTAAAACAGCAACCGCGTACTGAAGCTGAGGCCGTCAGCGTTGCGAAAGTTCTGCTGAAGGATAATAAAAGTTTTGATATGGGCCTTGCACAAATTAACTCAAATAATTTAGTGGGCCTGGGTCTTTCGGTTGACGATATTTTCAAACCCTGCATCAACCTGCGGGCGAGCCAGACCATCCTTAAAGCCTGTTATGATAGCGCCCTGAAATCCTACCCAGCCGGGCAGGTTGCGCTGAGACACGCGCTTTCCTGCTACAACACCGGCTCACTCACAAACGGGATTTCTAACGGGTATGTCACGAAAGTTATCAACGTGGCGCGTCAATCAACTGATTTGAAAATCCCTACGCTGCTACCTGACGGCCAGACCAGTGAGGACAGCACCGCGACTGAGCCTCAGCAGGCAAAAAGTACGGCGCCGCAGTATGACGGTGAACAAGATGTTTTTGGTTCGGGTGATGGCGATGCCTTCAGCCGAAATAATACGGATGCCTTTTTAACCAGACAGGAAACAGCGAAGGGGGAATGAGGTTATGGATGGAACGTTTGTACCTTGTATTGCAATCACAGATCCTGGAGCTATTTGAAGCAGGAAAAGTGAAGGAGGTAACGATAGAACGGGTTTCATTAAAGAAGTGGTATCCCGTTTTTCAGATAGACGATGAACAGCTGGGCCAGATCGCATGTTCCATTAGGGTTAACAAAGAGCATGAGCTACGAACCTGGGCTGATTTAAGGCTACTGGCAGAGTTTTTGAAAGATAAGTGTGGCGTTGAAGAATGCCGGTTAAATCTGCAATCAACAGAAGATAGTGAGTAAGGAGAAAGTATGACCACGTTGTTTAAGAAGTATGGCCCTGCGGTAGTTATGGGCGTTTTGTCCATTGCCCTGCCGCAAATTGCGCTGGCCGCTGGCACCGATACTGGTGAATCAACCGCTACATCAATCCAGACGTGGTTGAGCACATGGATTCCAATTGGTTGTGCTATTGCGATCATGGTTAGTTGCTTTATGTGGATGCTTCACGTAATCCCAGCCAGCTTTATTCCTCGTATCGTAATCTCGCTGATTGGTATTGGTTCTGCATCATTTCTGGTTTCCCTGACGGGCGTAGGAAGCTGAACAACGCGAAAAGGGGGGACTTTTGTCCCCCAAAGTGAGGACTACAAAGATGTTCGTTGACGGGAAAAGACCGCTTTTCAAAGGTGCGACTCGCTTACCTCGCGCGCTGGGTGTACCACGTAATGTAGCTATGATGATATTCATGATTTCTGCCTCGCTTTTTATGATTATTCATATGTGGGCGATTCTGGTGTTCGTCTTTTTGTGGATTCCTTCAGCTGCATTAACAAAATATGACGACCGCATGTTTCGAATTATGGGCCTGTGGTTGAAAACCAAATTCAGTAATTGGTTTGATTCTCCGTTTAAGCAGTGGGGAGGATCGTCTTATTCCTCTGTTGACTACAAACGTAAGGGTTTAAAATAATGAGAGCTGCCACCGCTACGAAGCCAAAAAAAATTGATGCCTACCGTAAGGAGCCATCAGTAAATAAAAAGTATTTGCCCTATTCTTATCACCTCAATGATTACGTGATTTCGATGGAAAACGGCGATCTGATGGCTTTTTTCAAGCTGGATGGCCGCACACATGACTGCGCATCAGATCGGGAACTGGTCACCTGGCATAAAGACCTTAATACGCTGGTCAAGAGCTTCGGAACAGACCATGTAGAGCTGTGGACGCATGAATATCACCATGAGGCTAAAGAGTACCCGGATGGTGAGTATGACCATTTTTTCCCTGCTTATGTTGATCAATATAACCGTAAGCTGCACGGTGATTCCAAGCAGCTGATTAATGACCTTTATCTGACCGTTATTTACAAACAGGTAGGGGATAAAACACAGAAGTTTCTGGCGAAATTTGAAAAGCCGACTCGTGACGAAATTCAGCAAATGCAGAATGAGGCGCTTGAAGGTCTGGAAGATATTTCTGAACAAATCCTGGAAGCAATGAAGCCGTATGGCATTCAGCAGTTGGGTATCTATTATCGTGACAAACGCGGTGTTGAAATTCCTGCGCCTGATAAAAAAGAACGTGAAGAACTTGCTGAAGTCGATGAATCAGACATTTTTGACGAAGCCATTGTTATCGAACGCAACGAGCCTGAACCTTCGCAGGCTCACGCTTATTCAAAAGCGCTGGAGTTCCTTTATTTCCTCGCAAATATGGAATGGGCCATCGTGCCTGTTTGCCGTGATCGTATCCGTGAGTACATCATGGACAACCGCCCTGTTAGCTCCCTGTGGGGGGATGTTGTCCAGATCAGAACGGTAGATCACAACTTCTATACCACCGGCATTGAATTTCGTGAATACGAAGAAGATACAGAGCCAGGCCAGCTTAACATGCTTAAAGAAGCCGATTTTGAATACCTTCTGACGCAGAGTTTTTCTTGCCTCTCTGAATCTTCAGCTAAAACGTTTCTGACGCATCAGGAAAAATCTTTGCAGGAAACGCGCGACCGTGCGCAAAGCCAGCTGGCACAGCTTGGTACTGCGCTCGATATGCTGACGTCCAGAGAGTTCGTGATGGGCTACCATCATGGAACCGTGCATGTCTGGGATAATGACCAAAACGCGGTACAGCGCAAAGCGCGTCGTGTGAAGGTTATGCTAACCGGCTGTGGCGTGGTTGGCGGGACTATCAGCCTGGCCTCTGAGGCTGCATATTATGCGAGACTGCCTGGCAACCAGAAATGGGCGCCGCGCCCGGTTCCGATAAACTCATGGAACTTCCTGCACTTCAGCCCGTTCCACAATTTTATGCGTGGCAAGCCTGACAATAACCCGTGGGGGCCAGCGCTGACCATGTTCCGCACGATCAGCGGTACGCCACTCTATTTTAATTTCCATGTGACCCCGCTTGAAGAACTTTCCTACGGTAAACGCCCGCTGGGCCATGCGTTAATAACGGGTATGTCGGGGGAAGGTAAAACCACGCTGCTTAACTTCCTGCTGGCGCAGTCAATGAAGTACAACCCGCGGCTTTTTGTTTATGACCGTGACCGCGGTATGGAGCCGTTCATTCGAAGCGTTGGTGGCTACTATAAAGTTCTGCAACAGGGTATGCCGTCCGGGTTTGCCCCGCTTCAGATTGAACCGACCAAACGCAATATTGCCCTCATTAAAAACCTGTTCCGCATTTGTGTGGAAACCACCAATAACGGGCCTATCAGCGCAACGATGGCTACCGAACTGGCTGAAGGCGTTGATGCGGTTATGGGGGAAGGCTCACTTATTCCACGCGAGGCGCGCACCGTTACTATCCTGGACGGGTACGTGAATGAAGTTGTGGAAAATGGCGTATCACTGAAAGGGCTGCTGCGCGAATGGACGCGCGAAGGCCAGTATGGCTGGCTGTTTGACAATGATAAAGACAGCCTGGATCTCAGCGCGAATGATATTTTTGGCTTCGATTTATCCGAGTTTATCGCAGCCAAAGAGGAAGTATCCAGCCCGGCCCGTACTCCGCTCATGATGTACCTTCTGTACCGGGTACGTGACTCCATCGACGGCAAACGCCGCGTCATTCAGTGCTTTGACGAGTTCCACGCCTACCTTGACGATCCGGTTATCGAGCGTGAAGTTAAGCGTGGTATCAAAACTGACCGTAAGAAAGACGCTATCTATGTGTTTGCCACGCAGGAGCCGAACGATGCGCTGTCCAGCCGTATTGGCCGCACGATCATGTCGCAGACCGTCACAAAAATCTGCCTGCGCGATCCGGAAGCTATCCGAGAGGATTATGCCTTCCTTACTGATGCTGAATACGACGCGCTGATGTCGATTACCGAACACTCCAGACAGTTCCTGGTTAAACAAGGGCAACAGTCTGCGATTGCTTCTTTCAATCTCTACCCTCGCAACAGCGACGATATTGATGCAGATATTAAGACAATGGACAACGTTCTTAGCGTGTTGTCCGGTGAACCACAAAACGCCGAAATTGCGCATGAGCTGGTTGAACGGCTCGGTAATGACCCTGAAGTATGGCTCAAAGAATACTGGCGCCTGACGGCTTAACAACGAGGCAAAACACCATGAAAAAAACACTGACGGCAGTATTGCTGACCACCGGCCTGATTCTGGGAGGCGCGCAAAGCGCTTCCGCAGGCATCATCGTGACCAACCCTACTGAGCTGGCTAAACAGGTCGAGCAGCTTCAGCAAATGGCGCAGCAGCTGGAGCAGCTTAAAAGCCAGCTGCAAACGCAGAAAAATATGTATGAGTCGATGGCAAAGACAACCAACCTGGGCGATCTGCTGGGGACGTCTACCAGCACGCTGGCAAATAATTTGCCGGACAACTGGAAGGAGATCTACAGCGACGCCATGAACTCCAGTTCTTCCGTCACGCCTTCAGTTAACAGCATGATGGGCCAGTTTAATGCGGAAGTTGACGACATGACGCCCAGCGAAGCAATTACCTACATGAACAAAAAGCTGGCTGAAAAAGGCGCTTATGACCGCGTTATGGCAGAAAAAGCCTACAACAACCAGATGCAGGAACTAACCGATATGCAGGAGCTGACGGAGCAGATTAAAACGACTCCAGACCTGAAATCGATTGCTGACTTACAGGCCCGTATCCAGACGTCACAGGGTGCTATTCAGGGTGAGCAGGCGAAGCTGAATCTGATGAACATGTTGCAGCAGTCACAGGACAAGCTATTACGTGCGCAGAAAGAACGTGCCACCCACAATTTTGTTTTTGGAACCGGCGGGGACGTTACCGCGTCACCTTCAATTAACTGAGGTAATTATGAAAAAACTACTGCTTGTTATCCCTTTCCTCCTGGTGGCCTGCGATGCCTCGCATGACGTGGAGTGGTACAAAAAACATGAGAAAGAGCGCAAGGCAACAATTCAGGAATGCAAGAAAGACGCGGATGAACTTCAGAAACCTGATTGCAAAAACGCGCGCGAAGCCGATCGTCAGCTGTTTGTGTTCGGCAAAAAAGACGGCGAAATCAATTCACCGAAAATTTAGGAGTAAGGAGGCAATATGGCATTCACCCTAGTCGCAGACATTTTCGCAAAAGTAGACGGGGCGATTACGTCAATGGTGAGCGCCAATGTTGCCACCATTATCTCTGATGTAACGCCTCTGATTGCCACCTGTCTGACAATCAAGCTGATGGTTCAGGGGATGTACTCAGCGTTTAATCCGGGGGCGGGCGACAGCCTGAGTTCGCTGATTAAAGAGTATCTTTCCATAGCCCTTATCCTGAGCTTTGCAACGGCGGGCGGCTGGTATCAACAGGAACTGGTCAACGTGGCGCTTCACCTGCCGGATGATTTTGCCGGGATACTGTCTGCCCCTAATAAAGTCGGTGCAAGTGGCGTACCGGCGATTATTGATAGCGGTATTGAAAAAGGTATCAAGATCGTCAACACCGCATGGGAAGCCGCAGACGTGTTTTCATCGAGCGGCCTGGCCGCGTATGCCATTGGCGGCATTATGATGATTGCTACCGTTGTGCTGGGCGGCCTCGGTGCGGGCTTTGTGATCATGGCTAAGATCCTTCTGGCCGTTACGCTTTGTTTTGGCCCGATTGCAATCTTCTGCCTGCTGTGGGGAGCGACAAAAAACATCTTTGCTCGCTGGCTGGCGTCGGTCATTAACTATGGCCTTGTCGTCGTCATTCTTGCGCTCGTGTTTGGTTTCATCATGCAGATGTTCGACAACCTCCTGTCCTCGATGAACTCTGATGCCGCTTACTCATCAATCACTGGTTCTATCTCCGCCTTATTACTGACGGTCATTTCCGTTTTCGTTCTGTTCCAGATTCCGCAAATTGCCGCCAGCTGGGGTAGCGGTATCAGCGCCGGAGTTGCTGACGCCGCACGCTCTACGGGTTCTTCCATGCAGGCGCTTGGCAATATGGGCAGCCACGGCATGTTTGGCGGTAATGCGTTCAGAGGCGGTAACAGTGGCGGCGGCCAGCAATCGGCAGGTGGAGGAAGTGGCAGCAACAGCGGAGGAAGCAGTGGTTCTAATTTAAGTGGTAAGGCAAGGGGCAGTCGCGGGAAGAAGGCTGCATAAAATTAAAACAAAAGTCGTTGAAATTGCAATTTCGGCGACTTATTATAATTAGTACGTTCAACAACCGATAATGGATGCCGTAATGCGCAGCTTATTGCTTATGGGAGTTCTTCTGATTAGCGCCTGTTCCAGCGGGCATAAACCGCCACCGGAGCCGGACTGGAGCAACACCGTTCCAGTAAACAAAACAATCCCGGTTGATACGCAAGGTGGTGCAAATGAAAGCTAATAAAAAAACAGGGCTTACACGTGAAGCCATTAAAGAGTTCAACGAAAGCCGTAAAGGGCTTGAAGTTGATCTGATGGATGAAGTGCTGAAGTCCCGGCGTACCGCCTGGATGGTTGCCACCGGTTCAGCGGTGGTAACTGTTTTTGCACTCTCTTTAGTTGGTTACGTGGTGCATAAGTACAGCCAGCCAATCCCCGCACATCTGCTAACGCTCAACGAGGCCACTCACGAAGTACAGCAGGTCAAGCTGACCCGCGACCAGACCTCTTATGGTGACGAAATTGATAAGTTCTGGCTGACACAATATGTCATTCACCGTGAGAGCTATGACTTCTATTCAGTTCAGGTCGACTATACGGCCGTTGGCTTAATGTCCACGCCGAACGTGGCAGAGTCTTACCAGAGCAAGTTCAAGGGCCGCAACGGTCTTGATAAGGTTCTGGGCGACAGTGAAACGACCCGCGTGAAGATTAACTCTGTGATCCTCGATAAACCGCACGGCGTAGCAACGATACGCTTTACTACGGTTCGCCGCGTGCGCAGCAATCCCGTTGATGATCAGCCGCAGCGCTGGATTGCCATTATGGGGTATGAATATAAATCGCTGGCGATGAATGCTGAGCAGCGTTATGTCAACCCGCTGGGTTTCCGCGTGACGAGTTATCGCGTCAACCCTGAAGTTAACTGAGGGCTGCCCCATGAAAAAACTACTTCTTTCAGCAGTCGTTTTGTCAGTCCTGGGAGGCGCGGCCACTAACGTTATGGCGCTTGAGGTTGGCCGCAATTCTCCTTATGACTATCGCATTAAAAGCGTTGTTTATAACCCTGTTAATGTGGTCAAAATTGACGCTATCGCCGGTGTGGCTACCCACATTGTTGTCGCGCCTGACGAAACCTATATCACTCATGCTTTTGGCGATTCTGAAAGCTGGACGTTTGCGCACAAAATGAACCATTTTTTTGTGAAGCCGAAACAGGCCATGAGTGATACCAACCTGGTGATCGTCACCGATAAGCGCACCTATAACATCGTCCTCCATTTCATCGGTGAAGAAACGAAGAAAAATGCAGACGGTACGGTATCAAAATCCTTTATTGAAACGCCGTGGGCTGTGCGCCAGGCCGTTCTTCAGCTGACCTATGAATATCCGTTTGAGCAGCAGGAAAAAGCCAAAAGCGCGGCTGATAAAAAACGCATTACGCAGAAGCTGAAGCAGACGGCTTTTGCGGGGGCGAAGAACTATCAGTACGTAATGAGCGAACAGCCTGAAATGCGCAGCATCCAGCCGGTTCACGTCTGGGATAACTACCGCTTTACCCGGTTTGAGTTTCCGGCCAATGCGGAGTTACCGCAGGTCTACATGATCTCGGCCAGTGGCAAAGAAACGCTGCCTAACTCTCATGTTGTGGGTGAGAACCGCAACATCATCGAGGTGGAAACCGTCGCTAAAGAGTGGCGTATTCGTCTGGGCGATAAAGTCGTTGGCGTTCGTAATAATAATTTCGCACCGGGCGCCGGTGCGGTAGCAACCGGTACGGCTTCCCCGGATGTGCGCAGGGTTCAAATTGGGGAGGATAACTGATGGCCCGTAAAAGTGTCGATGTAGATCAGGAACTCGATGAAAACACCGGAGACGGTGAATTTGAAAGCGAGCGTGGCGGATTTAAAGGCAGTAACCGCCGTTCGGCTCCTGGTATGAAAGCCTTTGTCATACTGATGGCGCTGCTTGCTTTGGTATTCATCGGGATTACGGTCATGGGTAAAATTCGCACCCCGGCTAAAGCTGAAGCTGATAAAGACGGTGGTAAAGCGCAACAGGCCAATACACTGCCAAACTACAGCTTTAACAGCGATCCTGATGTTAATAAACCTGCAACTGCGCAGAATAGCGCCACTGATGCCCGTGCTGTGCAGGCTGCCGCACAGGCAGATGCAGATGCGGGCAGCAGCAATACCGCCGCGCGTACCTCTAATAAGCGTAAAGAACCTTCGCCTGAAGAACTGGCTATGCAGCGTCGTCTGGGCGGCGAGCTGGCCCAGACTAATCAGGCGGCTACAAGCAATAGTCCCGGAGTGCAGCCCCAGGACAACGAAACAAGCGAAGGTAGTTCAGCACTCGCTAAAAACCTGACTCCTGCAAGGCTGAAGGCTAGCCGCGCTGGAGTCATGGCTAATCCCAGCCTGACTGTTCCGAAAGGCAAAATGATCCCCTGTGGTACCGGCACCGAGCTGGATACCACTGTTCCGGGTCAGGTTTCCTGCCGGGTTTCACAGGACGTTTACTCAGCTGATGGACTCGTTAGGCTGATTGATAAAGGCTCATGGGTTGACGGGCAGATTACCGGTGGTATCAAAGACGGCCAGGCGCGCGTGTTTGTTCTCTGGGAGCGTATCCGCAATGACCAGGACGGGACAATCGTTAATATTGACAGTGCCGGAACGAACTCACTCGGCAGCGCGGGGATTCCGGGCCAGGTGGATACCCATATGTGGGAGCGTCTGCGTGGTGCGATCATGATTTCGTTGTTCTCTGACACCTTAACGGCGCTGGTTAACCAGACGCAGAGTAATAACATTCAGTACAACAGCACAGAAAACAGCGGTGAGCAGCTGGCGTCTGAAGCACTTCGCTCTTACATGTCTATCCCCCCTACCCTCTACGATCAGCAGGGTGATGCGGTGAGCATTTTTGTTGCCCGCGACCTCGATTTCAGCGGCGTTTATACGCTCGCAGACAACTAAAAAAGTGGGCGCTTAGCGCCCGCTTTTCTTCAGGAGTAATCATGACTGATGCAGCTTTCTATCAACTTGGCCCACTGCGCGAGTATTTAGAAGATCCTACTGTTTTTGAAATTCGCATTAACTGCTTTCAGGAAGTTATCTGTGATACGTTCAGCGGCCGCAGGGTTGTGCAGAACGCGGCAATTACGGCAGATTTTATTAGGAACCTTGCTAAATCGTTGGTGAGCAGCAACAAGCTGACCATGCAGGCCATTAATGACGTGATCCTGCCTGGCGGGATCAGGGGCGTTATCTGTCTGCCCCCTGCGGTGATTGACGGTACAACGGCCGTAGCGTTTCGTAAGGATTTGGCGGCCGATAAAAATCTGGAGCAGCTGACCAGCGAGGGGATTTTCAGTGACTGCCGGAAGATTACCGGCAGCAAGCAAAGCCTAACGGATGATGATTTTTTCCTTAAAGAGCTGCACAGCAGCGAAAAATGGCCCGCATTCCTGCAAACCGCCGTTGAGAAGAAACGCACTATCGTGATCTGCGGTGAAACCGGGTCGGGGAAAACGGTACTCACGCGCGCGCTGTTAAAATCGCTACATAAAGACGAGCGTGTAATTATTTTAGAGGACGTTCACGAAGTCACGGTCGATCACGTTGTAGAAGCCGTTTATATGATGTACGGCGATGCAGGAAAGATCGGCCGCGTCAGCGCCACTGATGCCCTGCGAGCCTGTATGCGTCTGACACCGGGCCGTATCATCATGACTGAGCTTAGGGATGATGCTGCGTGGGATTATCTTAAAGCACTTAATACCGGCCATCCAGGCGGTGTTATGTCAACGCACGCTAACTCTGCGCGCGATGCCTTTAACCGTATTGGGCTGCTTATCAAGGCGACCCCTATCGGCCGTATGCTCGATATGAGCGATATTATGCGAATGCTCTACTCCACCATTGACGTTGTGGTGCATATGGAAAAGCGGAAAATCAAAGAAATTTATTTTGACCCTGAATATAAAATGCAGTGTGTGAACGGGAGCCTGTAATGAAAAACTTAGCAACCTGGCTTCTGGCCGCAGCATTTACGACAGCCGCCCTGCCCGCCTTTGCGGTGGAACCATCCGTTCAGGTTGGCTACTCGCCTGAAGGAAGCGCCCGCGTTCTCGTCCTGAGCGCCATTGACTCCGCAAAAACCTCGATACGGATGATGGCTTATTCTTTTACCGCCCCGGATATTATGAAGGCACTGGTAGCAGCCAAAAAACGGGGAGTTGATGTGAAAATCGTAATTGATGAAAGGGGCAATACGGGGCGCGCCAGCATTGCGGCCATGAACTACATAGCGAACAGCGGCATCCCTTTGCGTACTGACAGTGATTTCCCTATCCAGCATGACAAGGTGATCATCGTGGATAATGTGACCGTTGAAACTGGCAGCTTTAATTTCACCAAAGCGGCCGAAACGAAAAACTCGGAGAATGCGGTGGTGATCTGGAACATGCCTAAGCTCGCTGAATCATTCCTCGAACACTGGCAAGACCGCTGGAATCGGGGGAGAGACTACCGTTCCAGCTACTGAATACTGACCGCCGAAAGGCGGTTTTTTTTGTTCAAAGAAACTGATCTCAGTATCGCGCACGGGGCAGCTGGCCAACGTCGCCGGCATCGCGCCGGCAAAAATCGAAAAACAGAAATATCAGCAAGATAGCTTAAACAGGTGTCGGGAAATTTCGTTGAGATATTTTGAAGGAATCACAGTGTAAGCAGGCGGCCTATTTCAAAAAAGGCGGCTGTACGGTAGTCACTGACTCTCTCGCAGATCTTCCCGCTCATGTACCAGTAATACCCGTCAGTGCTGACAATATCGAGCAAATACCGCATATCATAAACCGTATCGGGTATTACCTCACCCTCACCGGCCAGAACGCCGCTGGCAATAGAATGGTTCCCTCCTCGTACAAAGCCTATCCGCCAGGGCAACCACAAAGTAACGCGGTGGTTAATATCCTGTACCCACGGATTGCCCTTAGCGCTGCCTATATGGGGTCTGAGGTCCAACCATGCGAAAAACCACGTTAAGAAAGCAACCTTCTGAAAAGGCGACGTTTATCAGTTTTTTTTCCGGCCATAAAGGGGGCGGAAATTATTCCCTGCACGGGTATTCGCAAGGATTTCGGTAGTGCTCTGGCTCTGCCCCCCATAACCTGGCGGACAGAGCATGATTGGGAAAGCGGTACCCTCACGGCAGAAACGATTGACGCAGGCTATATTTCTATTATTCTGGAAATATAGATAAAGGAGGTATTATGGATTTAAACACTGCTGCAAACGCACTTCGAGAACTGGGCCACCCGACACGTCTCAGCATATACCGGGAGCTGGTCAGGGCGGGTCATGAAGGCCTGCCGGTTGGCGAACTGCAGAAGCACCTTGAGATTCCTGCCTCCACGCTCAGCCATCATCTTTCAGCGCTGATATCCGCTGGACGGCACTGTTGCAAATAGTCGGTGGTGATAAACTTATCATCCCCTTTTGCTGATGGAGCTGCACATGAACCCATTCAAAGGCCGGCATTTTCAGCGTGACATCATTCTGTGGGCCGTACGCTGGTACTGCAAATACGGCATCAGTTACCGTGAGCTGCAGGAGATGCTGGCTGAACGCGGAGTGAATGTCGATCACTCCACGATTTACCGCTGGGTTCAGCGTTATGCGCCTGAAATGGAAAAACGGCTGCGCTGGTACTGGCGTAACCCTTCCGATCTTTGCCCGTGGCACATGGATGAAACCTACGTGAAGGTCAATGGCCGCTGGGCGTATCTGTACCGGGCCGTCGACAGCCGGGGCCGCACTGTCGATTTTTATCTCTCCTCCCGTCGTAACAGCAAAGCTGCATACCGGTTTCTGGGTAAAATCCTCAACAACGTGAAGAAGTGGCAGATCCCGCGATTCATCAACACGGATAAAGCGCCCGCCTATGGTCGCGCGCTTGCTCTGCTCAAACGCGAAGGCCGGTGCCCGTCTGACGTTGAACACCGACAGATTAAGTACCGGAACAACGTGATTGAATGCGATCATGGCAAACTGAAACGGATAATCGGCGCCACGCTGGGATTTAAATCCATGAAGACGGCTTACGCCACCATCAAAGGTATTGAGGTGATGCGTGCACTACGCAAAGGCCAGGCCTCAGCATTTTATTATGGTGATCCCCTGGGCGAAATGCGCCTGGTAAGCAGAGTTTTTGAAATGTAAGGCCTTTGAATAAGACAAAAGGCTGCCTCATCGCTAACTTTGCAACAGTGCCGAAGCAGATTATGCGTTCTCATAATGCGATACACCCGCTTTGCATTAACCACAGGCAGGCCGTCCCGCTCCGACTCCCGTCGCAGCAGCGCCCACACACGGCGATAACCATACGTCGGCAGGTCAGCCACCGCCATGTTTATCCGGGACAATACGGTGGTATCGTCAGAACGGGGCTGCCGTCTGCGATCCTGTCAGTCAGATGGCCGGTGAACCCGAATGCTCAACTGCGCACGCGACACGCCAAGACTTCTGCAAACGTCGCTTATTCGTCGTTCCCAGGCAACGAGGGCGCATGCGCAATCCATTTTTTTGCCCGGCCGAACTCCACGGCCTCTTTGAGTATCTCGGCTTCCATCGTCTTTTTGCCCAGAAGGCGCTGGAGTTCGCGAATTTGCTTATTGGCGGCAGCGAGTTCGGAGGCCGGCACCACTTCCTCGCCCGATGCAACAGCCGTCAGTGAACCGTCTTAATATTGCTTGCGCCATTTGAATATCTGGTTTGCATTGATGCCATGCAGGCGCGCGACATGAGACACGGTCATACCGGGCTCCATAGTCTGCTGAATAATGGCAATTTTTTCCTGCGGTGTACGACGCCGACGCCGCTCAGGTCCTGATAACACTCCAACCATCTTATCGTTCTGACTGGTATTAAACATAGTTCCAAGACTACCTCTTATTTTAAGAGAGTCGAAGTGTCTGGTGATCTATGGGGCCAGTCTAGCCCTCTTCCAAGTGTAGGGAGATATAGTCAAAGTTTGCTTCTCCGCCGATGAGTCCGCCCTGCGTCGGATAGTCCGATTTTTTACCGGCGAAGCACGGCTCTCCTAACCCTATCTAAAGCGAATAACTTTTTTCAACAGGGCCGCGTGCCAATGCAAGAGCGATAGGCGCTCTACGCGCCAATTTGACCACTTAAAACAGGTAAATTGAGGGGTTGTAATGTGTTGATGTAACAGGCTTTTATTTTAATGTCTTGGCATATGTATAATGGTAGTCTAGCCCTCCTTTCAACAAGGAGTACTCATGGAAACCTACAATCATACATATCGGCACCACAACTTTTCACATAAAGACTTAAGTGATCTCACCTTCACCGCTTGCACATTCATTCGCAGCGACTTTCGACGTGCTAACTTGCGTGATACGACATTCGTCAACTGCAAGTTCATTGAACAGGGTGATATCGAAGGCTGCCACTTTGATGTCGCAGATCTTCGTGATGCAAGTTTCCAACAATGCCAACTTGCGATGGCAAACTTCAGTAATGCCAATTGCTACGGTATAGAGTTCCGTGCGTGTGATTTAAAAGGTGCCAACTTTTCCCGAACAAACTTTGCCCATCAAGTGAGTAATCGTATGTACTTTTGCTCAGCATTTATTTCTGGATGTAATCTTTCCTATGCCAATATGGAGAGGGTTTGTTTAGAAAAATGTGAGTTGTTTGAAAATCGCTGGATAGGAACGAACCTAGCGGGTGCATCACTGAAAGAGTCAGACTTAAGTCGAGGTGTTTTTTCCGAAGATGTCTGGGGGCAATTTAGCCTACAGGGTGCCAATTTATGCCACGCCGAACTCGACGGTTTAGATCCCCGCAAAGTCGATACATCAGGTATCAAAATTGCAGCCTGGCAGCAAGAACTGATTCTCGAAGCACTGGGTATTGTTGTTTATCCTGACTAATTGCTTTGATGTGTGATTTTAAACGCTCAAATTTATAAAACGAATAATATTGTCAACCTTGCAATAATAGACATAGGGACAACCATGTATAAATTTTTACCCTCAGGCGTCTTCACAATAGAGCCATATAGCAGTGGGTCACTTAGTGGGCTTAATTTTTCCATTAAAGATAATATTAATATTGCTCAGTATAAAACATCATATGGTAGCCCATCTTGGCAAGTAAACATAAGGCTGCCATTTATAAGGCACTGTTGCAAAAATGTGGAGGTGATAGGGGTACTACGCCGGAACCCCAGATTTTTCCGTCCGTTCAAATTATCCACGGTTGAACAGCTTGATCCCGTCCGCCCGCAGTTGACCAACAGGGGAAATATGCCTGTACAAAGTTTGCCGGGTTATCCCAAGTTCCTGGCATAGCGTACTGACCTTTGTTTCTGATTGTCCCATTGATGCCATTGCCAGTCGCAGTTTGACTGGCGTCATTTTATAAGGTCGGCCGCCGTTCCGCCCACGGGCTCTTGCTGATGCCAGACCTGCAGTCGTTCTTTCAGCAATCAGTTCGCGCTCAAACTCCGCCAGTGCGGCAAAGATACCGAAGACAAGCTTGCCAGCGGCCGTTGTTGTGTCGATAGTCGCCCCGTGACCGGTCAGCACTTTCAGACCGGTCCCCCTCGCGGTCAGGTCGTGCACTGTATTAATGAGATGACGAAGATCACGACCGAGGCGGTCCAGCTTCCATACGACCAGCGTGTCTCCGGGTCGTAGTGCTTTCAGACAGGCTGTAAGTCCAGGACGCTCTTCTCGTTTGCCCGATGCCCGGTCCTCATAAAAATGTGCGGCATCAACACCTGCGGCGATCAGTGCATCACGTTGTAAATCATTCGTCTGCGAACCATCCGCTTTTGACATCCGAATATATCCGATGAACATATTTCCTCTGTCACATATACGTTCGATTATGTGACATTCTGATTTGGGTACCATAATCTGTCAACGGTAGTCACATTACCCGTAATTTAAATTATGACACGTAAAGGTTCTATGTTAATGATAATGTGACAAGCGCGTTTAAATAGGCATAAGGATCAGAGATGCCTACTAAAAATAAGCTCCTCAGTATTCTTTCGGACGCCGAGCAGGAAGCGCTCTATGGTCTACCTGATTTCGATGATGCACAGCGGCTGGAGTTTCTGGCGCTGAATGAATATGAACTGGCGCTGGCCTGCAGTCGCCGGGGGCTTCACGCTCAAATTTATTGCATCATCCAGATCGGAGAGCATGAAAAACCTCGGGGCAGCCATCGAATGATGCCATCTACAGGGGTTAAAATAACCACCATCATTTCATAACAATACCTGCTGACTATGAAGATCTACGTCATCAAAATAGCAGTTCATGGAGTCAGTCCGATGGTCTGGCGTCGGCTGAGAATTGCTGCCGACACGTCACTGGCCGCGCTTCACTTCATTTTCCAGATAGTGCAGGGCTGGGGGGACGACCATCTCCATCAATTTCACATTTATGGCAAAGATTACGGTATCTCCTACGAAGGAGGCATCGGTTTTGTCGATAATCCGTTCCGGGTCGTGATTGATGATTTTGCTTTTGATGCTGGCGATCGCTTTACCTATGAATACAATTTCTTTGAGCACTGGCTTCATGACATTCGTGTTGAGGCCATTTATGAAAACTCTACGCTGAAAGCGCCGTTTTGTATAAGCGGCCATGGTATGCCCGGAGCCACAGCTGCGGATGAGTTCGATAAAACCCTGGCGTTTCTTGAAGCTATCGTTAATGCGGATGATGAAACAACGGTCGGCGAGATCCGCCCTTTTGCTGACGACCTGGATGCTGTCAGGTTCAACCGCCACAAAATCAACCGGCAACTGAGCAGGCTCGACCTTGCATCTCCGGTACTGGAGCCTGAAGTTATCTGGCTGGGCCGTCGTCGCTGACTGATGTCTATAAAGGTATACGTTTTCAGCATGCCTCTCAGATCCCCGAAAAAATGTCTATAAACCTCCCTAAATCAGTGTTTATGGATTATTCTTTAAATCTCTATGATGTTTAAAGACCTTCCGGAGGTTTTGCGTGCAATATGCCTACATCAGGGTAAGCTCGGCCGATCAGAATACGGCCCGTCAGGAAGAGGCATTGTCAAAGGCGGGTTTTCAGCCTGATAAAATTTGTGTTGAGCATGCCAGCGCGAAGGACACAAACCGCCCGGGGTTACAGGAACTCCTGGGGCAATTACGCCCTGGTGATACGCTTCTGGTTCATTCCATCGATCGCCTTTGCCGGAATATGTCGGATATGTGCGCTGTCACCACCCGGCTTCGTGACCAGGGCGTTACCCTTATTTTTCTGAAAGAGCAGCTGACGTTCAGCGCCGGCACAAACAATCCGATGCAGGAACTGCAGCTGCACATGATGTCGGCATTCAGCCAGTTTGAACGAGCCTTACTGAAGGAAAGGCAGGCCGACGGCATCGCCGCGAAAAAAGCACGGGGTGAAAAAACAGGGCGCCCCGGCGCCGATATTAAAAAGATCCAGGAAATTGACGCACTCAGAAGCAGAGGGGTCAGGCTCAGGATCGCCTGCGACCATGCGGGCCTTGGCGTTTCCACATATTATAAGCTTCGTCACCAGATGAACAACCAGTAGCCGGGAGATAGTCATCCACCACAGCAGGAGGCAATGATGCAACTGACGCTCCAGATAGTCATCACCGATGAATCAGGCTCCAGTCGAACGGAGGAACTGATGACAATCCAGAAATCAGGGGAGACCCGGAACGACATCGGATTATCGGTGTCAGAATCCAAGCTGTTGCTGAATACGGTCCAGCAGTCGGTGGTCCAGCTGCAGGCAGACGAATATACTCAACACCATATCCGGTGCCCTCACTGCCTTGCTGCGCGCAGAATCAAAGGCAAACAGAAAATACGGTACCGGACGCTGTTTGGCGTTATTCCGGTATCCGGGCTTCGGGTGTACCGGTGCCGTTGTGAAGAGAGTGATACAAAGACAGTCAGTTTGCTCAGCGACTGGGCCGGCGATTATTCTCACCCGGCACTGAAATATATTGAAACCCGCTGGGCCTCGATGATCTCCTATGAAATGACGACTCGTCTGCTGAAAGATATTCTGCCGGTGGGCCACAGCCTGAATGCCTCAACGGTGAGGAATCATTTATGCCAGGTGGCGCAGCGTCTTGACGCTGAGGCTGAAGCTCATTCAGGTTTTCTTTCCGGCTGCCCCCGCGACTGGGGGAACCTGCCCAGGCCAGGAAAACCGCTTGTGGTGGGTATAGATGGTGGTTATGTTCGCGATCGGGATGACAAAAAGCGTAATTTTGAAATTATTGCCGGGAAGTCTTTTTCCGTTGGTGCGCCTGCTGACACCCGCCGCTTCGGTTTTGTTCAGAAGGATGACTGTCATCCGGAACGCAGGCTCATGACCCACCTTTCAGCGCAGGGAATGCAGGCCAACCAGCAGATATTTTTTCTGTCCGACGGCGCGGATAATCTCAGGGACCTCCAGTTCGGTATGTACCCTGAGTCAACGCATGTGCTGGACTGGTTTCATATCACCATGAGGCTGACGGTGCTCATGCAATATGCCCGGGGACTGCTGGTATCAGATCCAGAGGCGGGGAGTAAAGTTCTGGCACTGCTGGAAAGCATTAAACGATATCTCTGGCATGGCAATGTTGTCGCTGCGCTGGAACATATTGATAATTGCGTTATGTATTGCGATGACCCTGAACTCAGCTATCCTAGCCTGAAATCCCTGCAAAAACATCTGGATGAAATGTATACCTACATCCGGAATAATAAGATGATGATCCCAAACTACGGCGAAATGCGTCGGTACGGAGAGCCGGTATCAACCGCGTTTGTGGAATCCACGATCAATGAAGTGATCGCCAGACGAATGGCCAAAAAGCAGCAGATGCAGTGGAGCAGAAAAGGGGCTCATTATTTGTTACAGACCCGGACCGCCGTTTTGAATAACGAACTGCAGGATAAATTTGTCTGCTGGTATCCGGGTTTTCAAAGTGACGGGAAGGGACCAGCGATGGCAGCATAGCTCACGCTGCCCCAATATTTTTTATGCTCTCCGAACACGCTTTATATGCAGGAAGCGCTATCACATTTGCGCAGCGCTGGTGAGATCCCGGAAGACGAGCATATCTCACGCCTGTCGCCACTGATGTACGGTCATATCAACATGCTGGGACATTATACGTTCACGCTGCCGGAAAATATTCTGAAGGGAGAGTTGAGGCCATTAAATTTCAATTCAAACAATGAATTATTGCCTTAACGTGGTTTTTTACACGATTGAACCTCGAACCCCTATATCGGCTAAAGCACTCCGGTAGCTTGATTCACCCCACGGCCACGGCAGGATCTTGGCCGTCGCAAGCGCCAGGGGAAAATCTTCAGCTGCAAGCCTGAGTGATTTCATGTGCGTGTAATCCATCGCCCAGATGATTTTTGTGAAGAAGAACTCGCGCTCGTTCATGTCCGGGCGCGCGTCCTGGCCCTCCGTGCCAACGGCCAGCAAGTAATCGGCCTGAATTGGCAGTATCAGCGCGCGTAGTAAGTCATGGATCGCCGGTTGCGGCAGTCTGCGCGCCAGATTAATTACCCGGTCGAACTTCAGTTTATCCTGCTTGCGCTTGTCGGTCTGCTCCATCAGATTTCATGGCCCCCTTCTTCATGCTCATGCTCATGGGTGTGTTCTTTTCCGGTATGGCTCTGTTCCGCCTGAGACGTCTGCGGCATGGCGTAATCGTCGTAAATGCTGCTGTCAAAGTCGTAGTCTGATGCTTCGGCATAATGCTCGTAATCGGCATACTCCTGCGCGCTCCACTGCTGATCGTCGGCAGCAGCATAATCATGGGCCAGTTCTGCATCATTTTGCTGTGCTTCATGACGCCGCAGGCCAACGGAATCATCCATAGGGTTCTGCTTAAGATGAAAGGCGTCCTCTGCGTTGCTCACCGGCTGATAATCAGTGCCGGTTGTCATGTTATGTTCATCGGGTTTCTGGTTAAACGCCATGCTTTCCCCCGTGGCTTCTGGCAGACCTTTTTCAGCTGATCGGGTTTCTAAACTGGTATCGCGGCCAATATCCTTAAACCTGGCCTCAAGCCCAAAGAAACGGTCAATTTCTGCGGCCGTGGTTTTCGGGCTGTCGCGGCTCACGCTCGATGCCAAAGATTTTTTATCGTCGGTAAAAATTTCCACCTCATGACGCGCACGCGAAATACCAACATAAAAAACGTCCTTAGAAGTGGTAAGCGATTTGGTATCTATGTTGAACAACACGCGATCACAGGTAAGCCCCTGGGATTTGTGGACGGTGGTTGCATAAGCATAGGAAAGATAAGAAGCCTGTTTTTTGTCCAGCTCAACCGTGCGCCCTTTTTTGTCCTCAAGCGTCAGTTTTTCACCCTCCACGGTTTTCACCGTGAAGCGGTCGCCGTTGGCAACGTCCAGCGTTTTATCGTTACGCGTTACCATGACCTTATCGCCCGGCGCCAGTTCGGCGCTGACTGCCTGGTATACAGACAGCTTGGTGTGTGTACGCGGGCTGAAAGCGATCTGCTCACCGCTGCTGCTTTCAACCGTCAATTTGTTGCCCGGCCCGGTATCAAGAACCTGGTAAGACTCGCCCCGCTTCATACCATTTTTGTAATCCTGTTCGGGGATAATGATTTGCCCTTTACTGAAATAACGGCTGTCGCGGCGTTCCGCCTGTGTCGAATCCACGCGGTCAAGTAGCGTGAACGTTTCGCCGGTTCCGGCAAGCCCCAGATTGCCCCGGATGTAGTCATTGAGGGTTTTGCGTGAGGCGTTCGTACCAGAGATTATCAGGGTGGCATCCTGTTGTTCTGAGGACAGAGACAGGTAGCGATCGGCAAGTTGAGCGAGTCGGGGCGCTTCTTCCTTCAGTTCGTTCACGCCGGTGATATTTTTCAGGGCGCGCGCGGCATTACCTTCAGCGGCATACTTAACCGCCTCAAGCAAAACTTCATTCTTCTGTCGCTGAATGTCTTTCATGTAGCTGGTCTGCATACCTGCTTTAATCAGCTGCTCAAAAGGCTTACCGGCTTCTACCGCTTTCGTCTGTGACGTATCCCCCAGGAATACCGCGCGAGCGTTATGCTTCTCGATCACCTCCATCAGCTGTTTCATCTGCCGGGCGGGTATAACCCCGGCTTCATCAATGAATACGACTGATTTTTCATCCAGCTTTTTATCCTTCGCTTTGAGGAAGGCGGCAACGGTGCGGGCCGGTAATCCATCATCTTCAAGCGCTTTTTTCTGTGTCCCATAGGGGGCCAGCGCCGTGACCTTCAGCCCTTGTGACTCCAGCAGCTCTTTAGCGGCCATCGTCATATAGCTTTTACCGGTACCGGCGTAACCATGTGCGGCCACAAAACGATCTTTGCTCGTCACAATTTCTGTAACTGCGCGCATCTGCTCATTCTTGAGGGTTTTCCCGGCGAGCAGCTGGCCTGCAATCTCTGCGGTCAGCTGTCGCGGCATCTGCCCCCGGCCGCGTGATTCGATAGTCAGAATGGAACGCTCAAGGCGAATACCCTCCACGGTAGTGACGCGGTGGCTGGTCTTTTTAAGCCTGCCGTTTTTAATACCATCATCTACCGCAAAACGGGCTTTATCCGCACGCATCCCGCTATTCGTCAGCGAGTCGATCCACTCTTTGCGCGTCAGAGTTTCGGCCATAACTGAAGCACCGACCTTCAGCGTTGATTGATACCGGGCTTCGCCCTCGATGATGGCGCCCTTCTGTACCGCCTTCAGGTACGCTTTTTCAACATCGGCCATTGTGGCATGGCCCAGCACCTGCTTATTAGCGATCTGAATCAGCTTCTGGCGTTCAAAGCTGGCATCGCGCTCTGACAGCGACTTAACTGCAAACTGGATAGCCCGGTCAGCTTTAACCTCAGGGCTGGTAAAATCCGGGGCCATGTTGCGCGCAATATCAGCCTCCAGAGGTTTACCGTGTCCCTGCCATTCACGGTTATCAAAATCAATGCCTAGCGTTTTGGCGCGGCTGGCCCATTCCTGGTGAATTTCTTCACGGGAATGCTCTGTTTTCTTTTCACGCGTCGCCATCGAGACGCGGCTTTTCGTCTGAGCATCGGCGGTTTCCCGCGTCAGGCCCATTGCAGCGAGTCCCTTTTCAATTTGCTCCGACCGGCGGGAAAAAGCGCGAATCTGTTCGTCTGAAAAATGGGCCATATCGAACGTGTTATTTTTGCTGTTGTAACGCAGCTCATAACCGGCTTTGGTCAACTCCAGCGCCAGCTCCTGTTTGTAAACATCGCCCAGGTGCATTTTGTTACGCATCAGCTCATCATTTTTGAGCGCGCGCCACTGGCCGTCCTCGCGCTGGGTC
The DNA here is from genome assembly GCF_006171285.1 of Leclercia adecarboxylata. Lineage (NCBI taxonomy): Bacteria > Pseudomonadati > Pseudomonadota > Gammaproteobacteria > Enterobacterales > Enterobacteriaceae > Leclercia > Leclercia adecarboxylata. The sequence goes on from NZ_CP040895.1 coordinate 78,874, forward strand.
ATGTTCATGACAAAAGCGTGGGTGTGCAAATCAGGATCTAGCGCCCTGGACGTTTCGTGGCGAAAAGTAGCGACGACAAGGTTATTGGTATTCTGGGTTACTGATTTCCCCTGGCGAGTCGTCCGGGCCTGCGCGAGTTTTTCAGCTTCACGCACAGCAGCGGCAACAGCTTTTTCATGAGCCTCGATAATGGTTTTATCGCCGTGTATCAGCGCCTGCATGGATACCCCTTTAGGCGCTGAAAACGTCAGGTCGTAGCCCAGACGCTCTTTTTTGGCATCACCCACGTGTCGCTGCATATGCGTGAAGGTATCTATCTCTCCGACAAGCAGCTCTTTAAACCGGGCTGATTCAACGTCCCCGGATAAGCCGAGGGCTTCAGCTCCGGTTCCCTGCCAGGACGTGAATGATGAATCCTTACTGTAGTAATCATCCTTTGCATCAGAGTAGTAGCCCACAACGCTAGTGACGTTCTGGCGGGTAATCGTGGTTATATCAAGCATCAGATCTCCCTCAGTTCAATGCCAGGAACAGGGTTTTTGCGATGGTATTTAACGTGTTTAGCCTTGAACTTAGCGACGGGCATATCACCAGGCAACGCCAGATAGCCGGTGAGGTTTGGCAACATTGATATTTCGGTAGGCGTTACGGCACGAACAACTTTAACGTCGCGGCGTTTACGGACAATCCAGGGCTTCTGAGGATCGGATTCTTTACGCTCAACTTCGCCTTCTATCTCACCGAGTGAGCGCGACATTTGATCCAACGTTTCATCACCGAGACGGCTGCCGCCCAGCACGATGTTAGAACGCATGTTAGCCAGAATTGTCTGAGCCATATCCCGACCATAAACCTTAACCAGCTGAGAATAGGTTTGATAGCCAGCATAAACACACAGACCGCTTTTACGCCCTTTGGTCAGTGCATCGTTGAGGTTTGGCAGAAACTGGAGTGATTCCAGCTCGTCAATAAATACATTAATGCGGCTTTCTTTTTCACCCATACCCAGCACGATAGAAAAAATCGAATCCAGCCAGCAGGAAATTAGCGGATTAAGTGACCTTTTCATTTCTTCCTGCCAGGTGATAAACAGGGTTCCCGGCTTTCCATCATCAAGCCAGTCACGCAGGGAAAAATTACCTTCCGGCATTTTCAAATGTGGGGCAAGATTCTTACTGAGAACAAATCGCGCGCTTCCAACTGCTTTTTCAGACCCGGAAAAAATAGCTTCGGCAGGCGTCCCCATTAAAAATTCTTTTAATTTTTTCTGGTCAACGTTACAGGCCCAGTGAATAACTTCTTCCATAGTTACTGTGCTATATAGGCTGTGAAGTTTTTTCGAAACTTCACTAAAAATAAGACGGCCATAGCCGAACCATTCTTCAGTAGCCATATCAGGGCTTTCCTGAACAATAGAGTTCACTAAGCGCTCGTAATCATATGAACGGCGAATTTCATTGAAAAACACCCAGCCTTCAGTGCGTTTATCATAGGCGTTTAAAATAACATCGCCGGGACGATAGAAATTCTTTAAGAAGCCCCCATTTGGATCTAAAGCAATATTTTTGCCGCCTCTAATGATGCTCTTAAATAACAGTTCATTGAAAATTGTGGTTTTACCAGTACCGGTTGTACCGGCAATCGAAAAATGCAAGTTCTCAGCGTATGTAGGTATGGGGATATTAGCCACGGTTAACTGGTTGACACCTCTTTCGCGTGTTTTATCAGCGAGTGTTCTGGCGCGAACAAGCTCTGTACCACGATAAATCTTTTTGAATCTTTCGCCTTTAAACACGCGTGATTTATCATAAATGATAAAAGCGATCAGACCGCCAACACCAATAAACCAGCCAGCAATTAAAGCTGACCATAAAGGCCATAGCGAAAAAGTATTCTTAACCAGATACGGAATCAGGTATTTAGCCGTGGATGGATCAATACCGTAGGTAAATTTTGCAACTAGAAACCATACCATCACTGGAGGCAAAGTAATTGCAAATAAAAATGCTAAGCCTCTTTCTCTATCGTCCATTTCAGCGCTCCTTTTTTGGTTCCCAGACTTTGTAGCCGTTACGTTCAACCTCTGCTTTTGCCGCTTTGGTTTTGCCCGGTTCTGCTATCGAGCGCAGGAGGATTAGCGTTTCAATAGCGAGTGATTCATGCAACATCATCTGTCCTGCCGGTGGGAATTTTACGCCAGATAGCGTTTCGGTTATTGCCTTCAGCTCATCGCGCAGTGGGCCAAAATCCGCATCTGAAGCACGGTCAAAAAGATAATCCAGTTTGCGATTTACGTCGCTCAGCCGGTCGGCAACTATTTTCAACCCGGACTCCCGATCACCTGGGCCAGCTTCAATGCAGCGCCGCAGATAATCTGACCGATTACCTCCTGAAACCAGGTCTATATAGGCCAAAAGTTCATCTGATACTTTTGCGGTTATTATTGGCATTCAGTCCTCACATTGTGCATTTTTTAAACAAAAAATTGGGATCTAACAAGCTGAAATCTTAGTATTACCAAAGTAATAAAGCAAACTCATTATAAAACAATGAGTTATTGGGTGTTTTTAATACCTAATTATTACCGAATATTGTTGCTATTTATTTTTTTATCTTTTAAATCAGTATGATAGCGTGATTTATCGCGCTGCGTTAGGTGTATAGCAGGTTAAGGGATAAAAAATCATCTTTTTTGGTAGGGGCGATCTACGTAGGTTAAGGACTAACTGGCTAAAAAGCGTTCAATATTCCGTATTCATGCTTGCATGAATACCAGTACAACAAAAGTACATCAAAATTACATCAAAATTACATCACTTGAAGGTTGACAGTACAACAAAATTACATCATTCTTTGGTCATGAGGTAGCCAGTACAACAAAAGTACATCAAAAGTACATCAAAATTACATCAAAATTACATCATTCTAAATGAGGGTACTATGAAGCCCAAAAGTATCAGGGCGGCACTTCAGTTGATGTTGCCGGAAATAGAAGAAATGCTGTCACTGGGAGTTTCCAGGGAGGAAATTTATAAGGCAGTTTCTGAACGCTTCGGCCTGGAAGGTGTGAACGTTCGTAGCTTTGATACGTCCCTATATAGAGCGCGGCAAATCCGGAAAAATGGAATGCACAATACACATGAAAGGATGCCGAACAATGATGATAGTGTATTGCACAATACACAAAAAGGAGGTAGCGAGAAAGGTGCAGAGGAAAGTGTATTGCACAATACACAAACGCCGCCTGAGCCTGAACCGCAAGGAAGTGAAAAAAAAGAAAGTCCCGGCATTATTGATAAAGAGTTCTTCAATAAAATCAGTGAAGATTTCGACCCTAAGATGTTCAATAAAAAATTCTGAGGTGATTTATGAAAGTAGCGGTAATTAATTACAGTGGCAGCGTTGGTAAAACCTTAATTTCATCCTACCTGTTAGCCCCGCGTCTGACTGGAGCAAAATTCTATGCGGTTGAAACTATCAACCAGTCTGCTTCCGATCTGGGGATTGAGAATGTTTCCATTTTTAAAGGTGATGACTTTTCACGGTTGATTGAAGATATTGTTTTTGAAGATGCCGGGATTATTGATATTGGTGCGTCAAACGTAGAAGCGTTCCTGATGGCAATGTCCCGCTTTGACAGTGGCGCGAATGAATTTGATAAGTATGTAATCCCGGTTACGCCTGATAATAAGGCCATTGATGAAAGCCTGAAAACAGCACATACGTTAAGTAAGGCAGGTGTAAGCAGCGATAAAATCATCTTTGTTCCAAACCGCATTAGTCCAGATAGTGAAGTAGAGGATGTACTGGCGCCGGTATTTGAATTTGTCAAACGAACGAAAGTTGGCAAAATCAGCAAGAAATCTGTTATTTATAACAGTGAAGTTTTCGAATATCTCGCGTATCACCGTATCTCATTCGAAGCATTGACCGCTGAAGATCCAGAAGAATTTAAAGCCCGCGCTAAACAAACAACGGATGCTGACGAGCGCAAAAAACTGGCCCGCCGTTATACCTACATGAAACAGGCAATTCCTGTTAAAGCTAATCTCGATAAAGCATATGCGGCTTTAATGGGAGAATAAAATGGAAAAGCAGCCAGATAAATTTGAAGTTCTGATGGATTGGTTTTTAGGTGACGCGAAGGAAATCACCGCAAGTCAGAAAGAAATGACTGAGATACTTTCTGCGCTTTCGGAAAAGCTGGCAAAAGACACCGAAAGTTTAGGAGAGACGGCAGACTCTCTTAAACGGACTTTAGTAGAAAACCAGCGTTCAATTAGCCTGGCAATTAGTGATGATGCTAAGGCGCGTGAGGAATTTCTGACGAAGTTCCGCCGCGCGCAGGCGTCCAGAGCTGAGACGTTAACCCGTCAGATCCTTTTTATTACAGCTGGCTGCACTATTGTGGGCGCCGCCGTGGGTGCCGCGATAGCCATAATTCTACTGAGATAATGTAAACCGGGCATGTCCCGGTTTTTTTTCAAGCGAAGCGCGGAGGCCGCAGGCCGGAGGCATTAGTGGCCGCCGCCCGAAGGGGCGAGACGCGTAGCGGCTCGATGCGCAGCACGGCAGAACGGCCCCGCAGGGGTAATGCCCGGTTTAATTCAACGTGACAGTCACGTGGAGGAAAAATATGAATGACCGACAGCGTGAACAAGCCCGTATTCGCCAGGCCCGGCGCCGCGCGCGACTCAAAGAGGAAGGCGCTAGCGTGACAGTCACGCTAACAAAACAGGAAGAAGCAATGTTACAGGAGCTTTGCCGGGTTCGTCGTCCAGGACGAACAGCCTATTCCACGAATGAGTTTTTCCAACTGCTGCTGATCCGAAACTGGCAACAGTGGCAGGAGCAAAAGGCGCAGCTGGGGAAATGCCAGGCTTGCGGAAAGCTGAAAGCGGAGGGAGGTTGCGGCGGCGAACGGCAGAGCGAAACCTTTAACTGCTGGCTAGCCGTCGAAGCAAACGAGCTTAATGTGTAGTGTATTGTGCTATACAGAAATTGCCAAAAGCAGCGCGGAGTAATAACTGAAACGGCCGCGCAGCGGAAAGAAAAAAGCCCGGTCAATCCGGGTTTTTTTCTTTCGGCGGCTCAGTAATCGTCTAGATCTCCGCAGCCCAGCGGGCAACAATTACGCTCAATACCGTGGCTGCAATAATCGTTTTCCCGATCCTGCCGGATTTCTTCCGCGATCTCGTCTTGGGTCAGATAGTCAAATTCACGCCGCGCTACCGCGATCAGTTCTTCCCGATACTCGGCCGGAACGCCAGCAAGATAGCCGTCAATAACCGCGCTCAGGCGGCGCTGATACAGTTCATAAATCAGGCCGCAGCGGGGCTGCTGTTCGCGCGCAAAACTCTCACACTGGCGACGAAAATCTTCAAGAGTCTGCTCAAGGGTTTGTGTGGTCATGTCGTTTGTCCTCGATCTTTCTGTTAAAGACCCGGCTTGGCCGGGTCGTCAGTGCTATTTAGTTTGTTGCAGCAGCTGGTCTAATTTTGCCGCCAGTGCATACGTCGATGTGAAAGCGCCTTGCAGGCGCTGATTAGGCAGCTGGTTGAACGCTTCGAGGCAGGCGCGCAGCAATAATTCTTTCTGAGATTCGACTTCTTTTTTCAGCTGGGAAGGGGTGGTAACAGTGGTCATGCTTACTCCTTAGTGATCCGATACCGGCAATTTTTCGGGTGGCGGTATTGCCTCCCGATGATTTAATTATCGGTGATTACGCCTTTAAAGTCAATACAAGTACGGAATTTATTTACATGTTTTTATGCCCGTCAGGGCATGGAAGGCGACCGCGCCGGACTCCACCGGACACCGGCCGCAAATCGCCGGAAACTGCGGGACTGACCGGAGCAACAGGCCAACCCCCCTTCCTGCTAAGCCATAACCCAGCCCGCCGCCACGCAGCTGCCGCACGTCCCCACGGGGGTGCGCAGTGGGCGCCGCGCGCCTGCGCGCGGGTACAGCGGCCCGCCTGCGGGTCGCGGCGCCGTACTGCGAGTTAGCGGCCGCCGCGCGGCCGGTTACGGGGGACACCGCACCGTCACGGCCAGCGCCCCGCTGAGCTGCACAATCCACGGATAACACAATAGCGCACTGGCAAAGGATGCCGACGCCTGAAGGGCGTTGGCACCCCGAAGGGGCGGGGCGAGACGGGAACCGGCTCGATGCGCAGCACAGCAGAGCGGCCCCGAAGGGGTAACGCCCTGTGTGGCATCAGGATTTAGCGCAATGGCAGAACATGAGCTGGAGAGATCACCGGCAAGCAGCAGCAAAGGGGCGGCGCAGCCGCCCAGATGGCTGTTTGCCGATACCGGCGATTAATTAGAGCGGTGTTTAATATCCCCCGCGTGGCGGGGGACTAGGTTTCAGCAAGTCATGTTAAATACGTGTCCGTCATGTAAACTGAAATCCCCAATAAACAGATCCCGCGCATAGGCTACGATGTCAAAATATCGGGCTACGGATTCAGGAATTTCATTCAGTAGACCGCTATCATTCAGGTATTCCTCTGCAAAAGTTTCTTCGTCCTTAGCTTCGCCCATATAGGCATCTCTAAACAGGTCGAAATCAGTGCTATTAAACAGATCAACAAAGGCCACAAACGCCGCTTCGTTTCCTTCCTCGCGGGCTTGTTTAAAGCCGTTAATAAAATCCCAGTTGATATGGCACTCTGACGCCATATCAGACGGAATACCCTCCCAATCCTGGAACATAAATTCTGGATCAGCCTCATTTGCGTGTAACTCGCGGCAGCGCTCGTAAAACTCCTCTGAGCTATCAAAATCGGTCAGATCGAGCCAGGCTCCCGCAATGCTTCCGCAGTTGTATTTATGGTAAGTGCCAACATAAACAGAAGGGGTCGTAATATCAGTCATGGTGTACTCCTTAAAGCGCCGATACCGGCAATTTTTCGGGCGGCGGTATTGCCTCCCGATGATTTAATTATCGGTGATTACGCCTTTAAAGTCAATACAAGTACGGAATTTATTTACATGTTTTTATGCCCGTCAGGGCATGGAAGGCGACCGCGCCGGACTCCACCGGACACCGGCCGCAAATCGCCGGAAACTGCGGGACTGACCGGAGCAACAGGCCAACCCCCCTTCCTGCTAAGCCATAACCCAGCCCGCCGCCACGCAGCTGCCGCACGTCCCCACGGGGGTGCGCAGTGGGCGCCGCGCGCCTGCGCGCGGGTACGGCGGCCCGCCTGCGGGTCGCGGCGCCGTACTGCGAGTTAGCGGCCGCCGCGCGGCCGGTTACGGGGACACCGCACCGTCACGGCCAGCGCCCCGCTGAGCTGCACAATCCACGGATAACACAATAGCGCACTGGCAAAGGATGCCGACGCCTGAAGGGCGTTGGCACCCGAGGGCAGGGCGGCCGCTTGCGGCCGGGCGAATCCGGCGCAGGGTGTGGCCTGCCAAGCGGAGCGCGGAGGCCGAAGGCCGGAGGCGTTAGCGGCCGCTGCCCGCGTAAGCGGGGCGAGACGGGAACCGGCTCGATGCGCAGCACAGCAGAGCGGCCCCGAAGGGGTAACGCCCTGTGTGGCATCAGGATTTAGCACAATGTCAGAACATAAACTGGAGAGATCACCGGCAAGCAGCTGCAAAGGGGCGGCACAGCCGCCCCGATGGCTGTTACTTGTCTTTGTCGCGTAGCACTTTGATTAGGCCGGTTACGGCCGTAATCAGAGCGGCCAGCGAGGTGATGATTTGCGGTAGGTTTTCGAGGATGGTAGAGGTCATATAGCACCTGTAGAGAAGTTGGCGGGGTGTCGTTTCCGACGGCCGCACTGTAACCGGGCGAATAAGGCAGGTTGTCAACAGCTTGAGCGAAGCGTCTGTTGACAACCTGCCGCGCCCGGTTTCACTGCGGTCATAGGCGGAACGACCCACGCCAACGGAACGGCTTTATGACCGGGCAGCTGAGATACCGGCGAACCTGGCTGGCGGCTGACGCCAGCCGCCAAGCGCCAGCGCGGAGGGCGAAGCCCGGAGGCCAAGCGGAGCGCGGAGGCCGAAGGCCGGAGGCGTTAGCGGCCGCTGCCCGCGTAAGCGGGGCGAGACGGGAACCGGCTCGATGCGCAGCACAGCAGAGCGGCCCCGAAGGGGTAACGCCCGGAGTCTGCCGCTGTTTATCTCTCGTTCCATCTGAAATCGGCGGTAAGGCCATTAAAAGGGTCAGTTTATCAGGGGGGCGTTAGCCCCCCATGTTGTTAATCATCAGGCAATATCGTCTTTGTAGCAGGCATAACCGAAGCTAAGCTCTGTTTTCATATAGTGGCGGGCAAAGTCCCAGGCATCGTGGCCGAAGTCCTCATAATCTGCCAGGACGATTTCGCGGGCTTTGTGCCATTGCTGTACGGAAGAAAGCGGCAGAACAGGGCAGGGAAGCGACCAGTCAGTGACGGTGTTGCAGATCATATCTGCCAGACGCTCCAGGGAGCCGTAAACCAGCTCTGTGCGCAGATCCGCCACCATGCGTTGTTTACGCAGTGATGCCAGATAATCAATCTCTTTGGTTATATCAGAATTTAAGCGGGTCTGGTAATCCATGATGTACTCCTTTGCGCGCCGATACCGGCAATTTTGCGGGCGACGGTGTTGCCTCCCGATGATTTAATTATCGGTGATTATGTCCTCAAAGTCAATATAAGTACTGAATGTGCATACAAAATTTTATATCTTGCAAAGCGTTCATAGAGTGCCTGAATCGCTTTCTGACAGCCTCAATAAAAAAGGCGGGGATTACCCGCCTTTTTTCTTACAGCTGCTTACGTGGCTTTTTACGCGTCATATACAACGGTATCGCGCAGTCTACCGCGTACAAAAAGCACGCCAGCGCGCCGCAACCGTACAGAAACGCAAGCGGCTTATTATCGAAGTAGCTGAAAACCCCTGTCGCCGCACACAGGCCCAGAACAGAGACGCAGGCGCAGGTGATCTGCACCAGATCCCTGTATCCCGCACGAACGATAAACCAGGGCAGGGCAAGCGCAGCGGCGCTAAAAATTAATGCGAGAGGGACAAAAACGAGATAGTGATACATGTGAACTCCTTGATGGTTGCCGATACCGGCGATTGTTCGGGCGGCGGTATTGCCACCCGATGATTTAATTAGAGGTTTTGCGCGTCCAGGAGATTGACCTGAGCCGGGGTAACGTGAAACTTTTCCCCTTTATGGATCACGTTATGCGGGGCGCTAATTTCATCACTGATAAAGCTAACCGGGTAACGTTTTTTACCGCAAATCCGCTCGCTAAACCACGCCACTTTTGCCGCTGGCCGATCCACTGGATGAACAATCACACCGGCCATGCTGCAACCCGTTGCGGGTTCGTCCAGCGTAATGCTTACCGGGACTGTATCCCGGTAAAAAAACTTAACCGGCGGCACACCTGCCTGCGTAGCGGCTGCGACAACTGCAAGCCCGATAACCGCTATCCGATTAATAAGCATTTTATTCCCCTTACTCATGCTGATATCACCTTGCCAGCTGTTACCAGTTTACGAAATTCGCTTTCATGAATTTCACGCCCATGCTCAAGCGTTGAATACACGTTGCCGATAAGCCAGTTACCAGCCGTTTTTGTCTCGGTATACCACCATGCTTCTGTCAGAGTAAGCAGCGGTTCGCTATCCTCGCCCTTCTCATAGATCCAGATTTTAGTGACGTCTTTACCCGTTTCGTTGCTGCCCTGAATGGTAGGGTCAAAGGTATGTTCAATCTCTATATCGAAGTAACGCTGAAGGAAGTTAGTAAAGTGCATGACGACTCCTGTAAGCGCCGATACCGGCAATTTTTCGGGTGGCGGTGTTGCCTCCCGATGATTTAATTATCGGTGATTACGCCTTTAAAGTCAATACAAGTACGGAATTTATTTACATGTTTTTATGCCCGTCAGGGCATGGAAGGCGACCGCGCCGGACTCCACCGGACACCGGCCGCAAATCGCCGGAAACTGCGGGACTGACCGGAGCAACAGGCCAACCCCCCTTCCTGCTAAGCCATAACCCAGCCCGCCGCCACGCAGCTGCCGCACGTCCCCCACGGGGGTGCGCAGTGGGCGCCGCGCGCCTGCGCGCGGGTACGGCGGCCCGCCTGCGGGTCGCGGCGCCGTACTGCGAGTTAGCGGCCGCCGCGCGGCCGGTTACGGGGGACACCGCACCGTCACGGCCAGCGCCCCACTGAGCTGCACAATCCACGGATAATGCAGGAGACGAATCATGATAGGAGGCTGAAGGGGAAATGAGCGGCAGCAGGGGAAGGGGTTGCCAAGCGGAGCGCGGAGGCCGCAGGCCGGAGGCGTCAGTGGCAGCTGCCCGCGTGAGCGGGGCGAGACGCGTAGCGGCTCGATGCGCAGCACAGCAGAACGGCCCCGGAGGGGTGACGTCCGGGGGTTCGCTTTTAAAGATTTTCGACCACATCAGTAAATCGTAGTGACACCATGAAGCAAAAGTATCGTGCAGACCAGAATCAACAACAGTAACAGCAGACCTTTTTTTCGACGTAATAAAACCGGCCCCAAAGCGCCCGCAAGAAGCACACTCAACACGATTTCCGTTATGCTAATCGTATTCATAATCTCTCACGTTTCCCTTTTTAGAACTCTGCCACACACGGATAAAACCTTATAACAAAGCAACAAAACCCGTTATTCAGACACGGTAATGCCTAGTTTTTTTGCCAGAATTTCAGATGACAAAGAAACCCTTATCGACTTCCCGGTTACAAGGTGAATGATTGTGGCTTCATGCCCTTCAACAGAGTGGGATATTAACTCACGCTGAATGATATGCGTCTCTCCATCATTTCCCGTCACGGCTATTAGGCTCTCTGTAGAACAGGGGTTGATACTACTAATGTTGGTGTTGTTTTCGGTTTTGTTCAGCATCGCTGATCCTCAAATATCGGTTTGTGTTACGTCTGCCGCTTTGCGCTGGATAAGCGACTTAAAGAAATCCGACGCCTTCAGAATATCGCTATCCTGGAAGTCGGGAAATGTCGCTTCTGTCAGCTCCTGCGCCGTACCTGCCCGTATAACGGTTTCATCGCGGATCATCGTTCGCTTAACGCCATCAGCCTGTTTTTTGCTGAAGGAGTGCCGGAAAATAATCGCGTATTGGCCGCCGCTATCCTGATGAACAGAAGTATCCCAGCGATGATTACCCTGTTTACGATAGTGGTGATAGATTTGCTGGCCGTAGCGCTCCTGATCGGAATTACGGTAATCGAACATTAACAGTTCCAAAAGCATTAACCGATCTGGCAATTGCCAGGCGGTAGGGTGTTGAAGTGTCGCTAACATAGTTTCCCCTGAGCGTGACAGTCACGATAAGGCGGGCTTTGCCCGCCTGGTTATCAGTTAATCAATGGCACGATAAATACGATTCTGGCTTTCGTTCTCCAGCGTATTAACGTACTCCCGCAACAGGTGATACCGGTTAGCCATCGTTTCGTTCAGTTCGGCTTTGCCTTCTTCATATGCCAGCCCGCAAAAGTAACTGTAGGCATACAGACAAACAATAATCCCTACTTCGCGCGCGCTGCATTCACCTTCAAAATAGTTAGGTAACGAGAGCCAAAGAGGTTGGGGCGCTTCCATAAAAAACGCGCCATTGCTGGCCTGAAGGTATTCCCAATACCCTCCCTGGTAGTCTTTAGCGTAACGATTCAGAAAGGACTGAATGAAGTGATCTGCGCTGAAGAAAGCGCCACGAAATGCCGCAGGCATGAAGTTCATGCGGGCGTTTTCAGAAATGTAGCGGGCGGTGATTTCGATAGTTTCCATGATACTTCCTCTTTAAGCCGATACCGGCGATGGTTAAGCGGCAGGCACATCACCTGCCACTTTTTAATTATCGTACAATGGGGCGTTAAAGTCAATACAAGTACGGATTATATTTACCTAATTTTATGCCCGTCAGAGCATGGAAGGCGACCTCGCCGGACTCCACCGGACACCGGGGGCAAATCGCCGGAAACTGCGGGACTGACCGGAGCGACAGGCCACCCCCCTCCCTGCTAGCCCGCCGCCACGCGGCCGGTTACAGGGGACACTGAGAAAGCAGAAAGCCAACAAACACTATATATAGCGTTCGTTGGCAGCTGAAGCAGCACTACATATAGTAGAGTACCTGTAAAACTTGCCAACCTGACCATAACAGCGATACTGTATAAGTAAACAGTGATTTGGAAGATCGCTATGAAGGTCGATATTTTTGAAAGCTCCGGCGCCAGCCGGGTACACAGCATCCCTTTTTATCTGCAAAGAATTTCTGCGGGGTTCCCCAGCCCGGCCCAGGGCTATGAAAAGCAGGAGTTAAACCTGCATGAGTATTGTGTTCGTCACCCTTCAGCAACTTACTTCCTGCGGGTTTCTGGCTCGTCAATGGAAGATGGCCGCATCCATGATGGTGACGTACTGGTTGTGGATCGCTCGCTGACGGCCAGCCACGGCTCAATCGTAGTCGCCTGCATCCATAATGAATTTACCGTGAAGCGGCTACTGCTGAGGCCCAGACCCTGCCTGATGCCGATGAACAAAGATTTTCCTGTGTACTACATTGACCCGGATAATGAGAGCGTTGAAATCTGGGGAGTGGTTACGCATTCCCTTATCGAGCATCCGGTATGTTTGCGCTGATTGATGTCAATGGCATGTACGCCAGCTGTGAGCAGGCATTTAGGCCAGATCTGGCAAACCGAGCAGTGGCCGTTTTATCCAACAATGACGGCAACATTGTGGCCCGTAATTACCTGGCGAAGAAAGCGGGCCTGAAAATGGGCGATCCGTACTTCAAAGTCAGACCCATAATCGAGCGTCATAACATCGCTATTTTTAGCTCTAATTACACTCTCTATGCCTCCATGTCGGCCCGGTTCGCGGCCGTAGTTGAGTCCCTTGCAAGCCACGTCGAACAGTATTCAATCGACGAGCTTTTTGTTGACTGCAAAGGGATAACGGCCGCCATGAGCCTTGACGCTTTCGGGCGCCAACTGCGCGAGGAAGTCAGGCGACACACAACGCTGGTATGCGGGGTCGGTATTGCCCGTACTAAGACGCTGGCGAAGCTGTGTAACCACGCTGCAAAAACATGGCCCGCTACTGGCGGGGTGGTTGCTCTGGACGATGGCGCCAGACTGAAGAAATTAATGAGCATCCTGCCGGTTGCGGAAGTCTGGGGCGTCGGCCATCGTACAGAGAAAGCACTCGCCACAATGGGGATCAAAACGGTGCTGGATTTAGCCAGGGCAGATACGCGCCTAATCCGTAAGACGTTTGGTGTTGTGCTTGAAAGAACGGTACGGGAGCTACGCGGCGAGGCTTGCTTCAGCCTGGAAGAAAACCCTCCGGCGAAGCAGCAGATTGTTGTATCGCGCTCATTCGGCCAACGCGTAGTAGCCCTGGCGGATATGCAGCAGGCGATCACCGGATTTGCAGCGCGCGCAGCTGAAAAACTGCGTAATGAGCGGCAATACTGCCGCGTCATAAGCGTCTTTATCCGCACCAGTCCTTATTCAGTGCGTGATACACAGTATGCCAATCAGGCAACCGAAAAACTGACGGTGGCAACCCAGGACAGCCGCACGATAATTCAGGCGGCACAAGCCGCGCTGGCGCGGATCTGGCGGGAAGATATTGCGTATGCAAAAGCAGGGATCATGCTGGCCGATTTCAGCGGAAAGGAGGCCCAGCTGGATTTATTCGACTCTGCTACGCCTTCAGCTGGCAGCGAGGCGTTAATGGCTGTTCTCGATGGCATAAACCGGCGTGGCAAGAGCCAGCTGTTTTTTGCAGGCCAGGGCATCGATAACTCCTTTGCCATGCGCCGTCAGATGTTGTCACCTGATTACACGACAGACTGGCGCTCGATACCAACAGCAACCATCAAATAATTACCGGCGCCGCACGCGGGCCGGTCAACCCCTCAACCGGCCGAAACGAGTTTCGGCGCGGTTTCGCGGTTTTCGGTAAAAGGCGTTTCATCTGTATAAAAGATCAGCTAAATTATGTGTATTGCACAATACATATATGTGAGGTTAACAGTGAATTTGCCTACGCCCGAAACCTACGATGAACTTCAGAGAGCCTACGATTTTTTTAATGAGAAGCTATTCAGCAACGAGCTGCCGCCATGCCTGATAACGTTGCAGCGTGAGAAGCGAACGTATGGCTATTGTTCCTTTAAGCGTTTCGTCGGCCGTGAGAGTGGGTACACGGTAGACGAGATCGCTATGAATCCGGTGTATTTCTCGATCAGAACCATAAAGGCCACGCTTTCAACACTGGTGCATGAGATGGTTCATCAGTGGCAATTCCATTTTGGCGAGCCTGGCCGCCGTGGCTATCACAACAAACAGTGGGCGGCCCGGATGGAACGGGTAGGACTAATGCCTTCTGATACCGGCGAACCGGGAGGCAGGAAAGTGGGCCAGAGCATGACCCATTATATTATTGCCGGTGGCCCTTTCGATATGGCCTGTGATGAACTGCTGACAGGCCATTTCCGGCTTTCCTGGATGGACAGGTTTCCGCCTTACCAGCCTAAGCCTGGCGCTGTGCTAAGCCCTACAGGAAAAGGCTATATTGACGACGAGGAAGATGATAGCGAACACGAACAGGAGGTGGAGGAAGGGCGCGACCCGGTTGAACTCGACGACGAGATCATAGAGGCCATGCGATTTGTAACCCCGCCGCCTGAAGCGCCGGTGAACAAAACAAACCGGGAAAAGTACAGCTGCCCGGTGTGTCATATCAATCTCTGGGGTAAACCGGGGATAGTGGTTTACTGTGGTGGCGAGCACTGTAATAAAGCCGCGTTAGTAGTCTTAAAATAAAGTCCTTTCGGACTTTATTTTTTTTCCATTTCCGAGGTCGTGATGTTATTAATGCTGTACTTCGCGGCTTCTTTTAAAACAGTTTCAGCAAGGCTTGCTGGTATCCAGACCTGAACTAATTTTAATGGTTCGCCGTTCTCGGCTTTAAGAGTGGTGTTCTGGTACAAATCCCAGATTCGCTTAACGGTGCTGGAAATGTTTTGCTTGGAACGGCCTACTCGCGTGGCTACGTCTGATGATTTCTCACCTTTGACAAGCACGGAATAGCCAATATCTGTTGTGATGTGTGCAAAGGAAGCCATTTGCGGCAGCAGCTGTTTCCATTCTGTTTCTGAAATTCTGTTTTTCTGAGCCATCTGTGGCGCCTCCGTAGTTTTGGTTACAGAAAGGATATACTCAGAATAAACTGGGGTCAATACAAGTACGATTTTTATAAACTTTATTTTATTTGAGGGTGAGGCCCGGTGCGGCAGCAGCGCGGGCCTCGATGGTGCCGCGAAGGTGCTGGCGCCATGCTTGGATTAAAACATGAACCGTGAAGAACTGCGAAACTTGTTTTCGCGGTTCTGAGGGGTTGACCGAGCCGCGAAGCGGCGCTGGTAAGCGATGATATGCACATATCCACAGGCATATTTTTAAAAGGTATTTTATAGATTTTTTATCTTTTTAAAGTCTTTTAGAGCTATATAACTCATTGATTTAAAATCATAAATAAGTGTTATCTCTGGGAATCCGCCCACCTTGTTATGGGAATTGGCCCACCTATCTATGGGAAACACCCCACCTTACTATGGGAATTAGCCCACCTTGTTATGGGAATTGGCCCACCTTAGACGAAACTGTAAAAAATGTATTTACTTGTTTGAACTTTGTGGTAGTGTGGAGAGTAATTTTTAACCCACAAAGGCAAGGCTC